>NZ_CAXCCZ010000012.1:0-37286 GCF_963981275.1 uncultured Candidatus Thioglobus sp.
GAATTAAGGTGACACAACACTTAATTATTTAGTACTAAATTAAGTTTAAATTTAGTATAATGAATTTGTATTTTTTATAAATAGGAGTGATTGTGCACTTAGAGCAAGACATTCAGCCAATTAGTTATTTAAAGGCAAAGACCGCAGATGTTGTTAACACAGTTAATAAAAATCGAAGAGCGATTATTATTACTCAAAATGGTGAGGCTAAGGCTGTTGTTCAAGATATTAAAAGTTATGAGAGTTTGCAAAATTCTCTTAATTTTTTAAAGCTTATTGTTCAGTCTGAAAAAGAGATTGAGACTGGAGATGTTATCGAGCAGGGAAAAATGTTTGATGAATTAGAGCAGAGGCTATTTAAATAACTGATGAAAAACTTTAAAGTATTATGGGCAAATAGCGCCCAAGATGATTTAGAGCAAATTATAGAATATATAAAGATTGATAATATTGATACGGCAAAAAACGTATTTTTAGCACTAAAATCTGAATGCAATGAATTGCATTGTTTCCCGGAAAAGTTTAGAGTAGTTCCAGAGTTACAACATATAAACATTCACCAATTTAGGGAAATTATCTATAAACGCTGGAGAGTTGTTTATAAAATAACAGGCGCAAATGTTCACGTCTTGTTTGTCGTTGATTCCAGTAGAAATGTCGAAGATTTACTTTTGCAAAGGCTGTTAAATAAGCCGAATAGCTAAACAGTATTGGATATTTCTTTGGCGAGCCTGTTCGCTACTGAACCACAACCACCATTGCTGGGCGAACCAAACGGCCGTTTAAAGTGAAGCCATGTTGTACCACTTCTAATACTGAGTTAGACTCTTTATCCGGCATTGGAATCATGGTGACGGCTTCGTGGAACTCTGGATTAAAAGCCTCTCCCGTAGGATCAAGTAATTCAACGCCAAATTTTTCCATGGTTGATAGAAAAACCTTGTCCGTCATTTCCAGACCTTCAGTGATACTATCTACTGAAGCGTTGTCATCTTTGGCAGTTTTGAGCCCCATGGTTAGAGAGTCCTTAACTTCGAGCAATGCTTTGACAAAGCCATCAAGGGCGAATTTGTGTGCGTTTTCAAGATCTTTGGCGTTACGGCGCTTGAGATTTTCCATTTCTGCTTGGGCGCGCAAGACCTTGTCCCAGTTGTCTTTGGCAGATTGTTGGGCTGCAGCTAGCTGGGTTTCTAGGTCATCCTCTGGTGATTCTTGCTCAGTGGTTTCAATGTTTTCGTCTTCGATTTTTTCAACACTTTCGTCTTGGTCTTGCTTTTTTGTCATTTTGTTGTCCAATTAATGTATATTTGTAGCTAATTATTAGCCAATTATATAGTGGCTATTTTAAAGAATTCAATAGCAAAATATAACAATGTTTAATACAATCGGCATTATCACTAAACCCAATGACTCCGTTAGCGATGGTATCGCTGAAGAATTGTCTGAATTTTTACAAAACAAGGGTGTGGGTGTTGTTGTTGGCGATGAGCCAATAGCTGAGCAAGCAGACTTGATTATCGTGGTGGGCGGCGATGGCACTTTGCTTAATACAGCGCGTACATTTGTGGATAACAATATTCCAATTTTAGGGATTAATCTGGGCCGTCTTGGTTTTCTGGCGGATGTGTCGGTTGGTAAAATGCTGGAAATTGTTTCTCAAGTGTTAAAGGGTGAATTCACCAAAGAGGAGCGCTGTTTGTTGTCTTGTCAAATAGAGCAAGACGGGCAAGTGATCCACCAAAGTGTGGCGCTTAATGATGCAGTGGTTAATCGCCAGGATGCGATGAGAATGATCGAGTTTGACGTCTATATTGACGATAAATTTGTTAATAATCAGCGAGCGGATGGACTTATTATTACCACACCAACAGGCTCGACTGCTTACGCACTATCCAGTGGCGGCCCGATTATGCATCCAGGTGTGAATGCAATTGGTCTGGTGTCAATTTGCCCACACACCATGAGTCATCGACCATTGTTAGTGCCTGGCGGTAGTGAGGTGGTTGTGCGCGTTAAAGATGCGGGTGAAGGTGTGAGTGTACATATTGATGGACAAGTGTCATTTCCAATTGCTCTAGGTCAAGAAGTTCGGGTACGTCAGCATGGTAGTTTTGTGCATTTGCTGCACCCAAAAGACTACGACTATTTTGAAATTATTCGATCAAAACTACATTGGGGATCTAAGCTGTCATAAGCGAATGTAGTTATGTTATCTCAGTTATCCGTTAAAAATTTAGCTGTTGTTGAAAGGCTAGATCTGTCTTTTGAGCCAGGTATGAGTGCTGTTACCGGTGAAACAGGTGCCGGAAAATCTATTCTTTTACAAGCATTAGGTCTAGCTTTAGGTGTGCGTGCCGATTCTAATTTGGTGCGCCATGGTAAAGACAAGGCCGATATTAGCGCAGCTTTTGCAGTAGAGCATAACCAAACGGTTCAAGAATTTTTATCTGAAAATGCTTTAGAAGATGAGGGCGAGTGTATTTTGCGCCGGGTAATTACCAGCGATGGCCGTTCAAAAGCGTTTATTAATGGTAATAGCGTGCCTTTATCCACCGTGCGCAATGTGGGCGATTTATTATTAGATATACATGGTCAAAATGAGCATCAGTTATTATTGCGACCAGACCAACAAATGAAACTACTAGATGGGTTTGCACAGCTAGAAGTAGATAAACAAGCCTTAAATGAAATCGTCAGAGAGTACAAGTCGTTAAGTGAAAAAGTAGATAATTTATTGAATAATCAAGAGCTTATCGAGCAACAGCAAGTGCTATATTTGCATCAATTGGAAGAGTTAAATGAGGCGGCGTTGGATCAAGACGAGCTTAATACCATTGAAGCAAGTTTTAAAACCAGTGCCAACGCACAAGTGATTACTGAAAAAACATCCAACGTATTAAACCAATTAGAAAGTGATACGGGCGCAAATGCTCAATTGTTAACACTGGGGTCGCAGTTGTCAGATGCGCTTGAAATGGATGATAAGCTTCAGGTTGGATTTGAGTTGTTAAGTTCTGCACAAGTACAAACTCAAGAGGCGGTGTACGAATTGACGCAATACTTGAGTCAGCTGTCAACGGACGAGCAAAGCGCTCAAGAAATGGAAGAGCGAATTTCTGAATTGTACGCTTTGGGAAGAAAGCACAATTGCGCCATTGAAGAGCTGATAGAAGTACGCGAACAGTTGGATCTTAAGCTAGAGGAGATAGGGGGTGGTGCAAATTCTATCAGTGAAATGACCGATCAACTTGACCTGCTGGTTAAGCGCTATCAAGATAAAGCACAAAAGCTATCCAAGGATAGACAGCTAAAGGCGATCGAGCTATCTCAGCTTGTTACCGAGGCGATGCAAGTGCTAGGCATGCCGGGTAGTGAATTTAAAATAGGGCTAAATGAAAAACTTGATGGGGTGCATTTGAATGGCCACGAAGCTGTTGAGTTTTTGGTAAAAACCAACATGGGTCAAGATTTTAAAGCGCTTAAAAAAGTCGCCTCAGGCGGTGAGTTGTCACGCATATCGCTTGCAATTTCGGTGGTGAGTAGCGATAGCGAATATACACCAACCTTAATTT
The DNA here is from genome assembly GCF_963981275.1 of uncultured Candidatus Thioglobus sp. Classification (NCBI taxonomy): domain Bacteria; kingdom Pseudomonadati; phylum Pseudomonadota; class Gammaproteobacteria; family Pseudothioglobaceae (SeqCode); genus Candidatus Thioglobus; species uncultured Candidatus Thioglobus sp. The sequence continues at coordinate 3,573 of NZ_CAXCCZ010000012.1, forward strand.
TTGATGAAGTGGATGTTGGTATTAGTGGTGCAGTGGCTGAGGTAGTAGGCAGAAAATTACAAGAGCTTGCTAAGCATTATCAGATTATTTGCATTACTCACTTGGCACAAGTGGCGAGCTTTGGACATCAGCATTTGCGCGTGAGCAAAGCCCAGCAAGATGGCGGCGCTCAAACCACGGTTGAGCAGCTTGAAGATGCACAAAGAATAGACGAGGTGGCGCGTATTTTAGGCGGTGCAACAATTACGGATAAAGCCAGAGTCGCTGCCGCAGAAATGATTGCCAGTAGCCAGGCGTGAAAAAATTTAGATTAAAAAAAAAGCCGCGAAAGCGGCTTTTTTTGGTTTTTACTTCTTTTTTAGTCGCTCAATACCCAACATTTTAAAAATGTATTTTTGATAAGCAGGCTCAGAATTTCCAGTTTTCATATTTCGAATGAAGAACTTCTCAAAAGCAATCTTCGCCAAGTGCATCATCTTACCTTTTTTAGCCCAAGTAACATTGCGCGGTGGGATTTGAGGCATGGCCACAAAGGCAGCACCCGTGTCACCCATATCAGCAATACAAACCGCATTCCAAGTTGGAATGTGTGATGGCGCATTGCCGGCAATCATGTCTTCAATGTTATGCACAACTGCCGTTACCATAGATTCAATCATGTAGCCAGTTTTTGGTGTACCACACATGACCGGAGTGGCTTCTACAGGAGGGATGGCAATATTAACACCGAGTGAAAAAATATTGTCTTTTACAGGAGACTGTTGGTGGTCATTGATCATGACAAAACCTCGTGGGTTAACGTATCCTGGGTCAACTTCTGCAAGTTTAGCAACTGTATCTACACCTTTAAAGGCTGGCAACATCATGGTGTGTTTAGTAGCCACCTCGTGGGTTTTGATTGTGTTGCCTTCACCATCTACTTCCTCAACAGTAACGATATCTGCTGCAACAGAAGCTACTTTGGCATTGGTAATCCATTTAATATGACGATTTCTAAACTCAGATTCTAAAAGGCCCTTTGAATCACCGACACCTCCTAAACCTAAATGACCAATGTAAGGTTCGGCAGTAACAAAAGTCATTGGGCATTTGTCACGAATTCCGCGTTTTTTAAGATCGGTATCCATGATGGTTGCAAATTCATAGGCCGGACCAAAACAAGAGGCACCTTGTACTGCACCAACAACAATTGGGCCGCCACCATTATTACAAAAAGCCTCCCATTCACTAGAGGCAACTTTAGCATGTGCTGTTGTACAGATAGATACGCTGTGTCCATCAGGACCAAGACCTTCCACTTCGTCAAAAGCAAGTTTAGGGCCAGTGGCTAATACTAAATAATCGTAGTCAACCGTTTGATCGCCAACCATCACTTGATTTTCATTAGGTTTGATTTCTGTTGCTTCGCCAACAATTAGATTAATATCTTTGCGCTTAAGTCTTGGCTCAAGCTCAAAACTAATGTCCTCTTCACTGCGCCAGCCAACAGCAAGCCAAGGATTAGAAGGAATAAAGTTAAAGTTTGGATTGTTAGAAATGACACTCACTTGGTGAGCGCTCCCTAGTGTTTTTTTAATATCGTAAGCAAAAGGCAAACCGCCCGTGCTCGCGCCAATAACGACAATATGCGCCATATAATTCTCCTCAACAAGATTTAGTATAAAGAGTTCATTATTCGTGTGTCTTTAGCTAATGTCAAATGCATTAGCAAATGATGATATTATTGGTCAATTAGAGCCTAATAAGCTGTTAAATATAACTTGTATCAATTAATTCATAATATAAAAATATATTTCACGATAGTATATCGGTTTATGTATAATTTCAAAAACCTATGGAAATTGTTGTCGGTGGCTTGATTGCCGTTGTAAACCAGAGCTTACTTTATTGGCGAATGCGCCAGCTTAAGCATAAAAATATTTTGGATCCCAAGCAGGTTGTCAACCTGGCTAGAGTTTCTTTAATAGAAAGGCTTTTGTTAGTTGGCATTATGCTGGTATTTGCCATGCAACGATTAGATCCATTAAGTGTTATATTGAGTTTTTTTATTATTAATTTGAGTCTTGCTTTTTACAAACAATGTCAGTTGAAACCATAACATCTTCAGAATATATTAAGCACCATCTACAGAACCTAACTTATGGTCAGGTTGATGGGCATTGGGGCTTTGCCCATACAGCAGCAGAAGCGCAGGCAATGGGGTTTTGGTCAGTTAATGTCGACTCTATGTTTTGGTCGTTAGTGACTGCGGTAGTGTTTTATACCATCTTCCGTTCAGCGGGTAAAAAAGCAACCACAGGCGTTCCTTCGGGCTTTCAAAACTTTATTGAAATGGTGATCGAATTTATTGATTTCAGTGTCCGTGATTCGTTTAAGCACAAAAACAAGCTCGTAGCGCCAATGGCACTTACAATTTTTGCTTGGATTTTCTTAATGAATGCCATGGATCTTATTGCCGTTGACTGGTTGCCACAATTAGCTGCTATTTCAGTTGGTGCAATGGGCGGAGACCCACATGCAGCCTTCTTTAAGGTTGTACCATCAACAGATCCAAATATTACATTTGGCATGGCATTATCTATTTTTATACTGATTTTATATTACAGCATCAAGCATAAAGGCTTAGGCGGATTTTTATCAGAGTTGTTGTTCCACCCGTTTGGAAAGTGGCTACTACCAGCCAACTTATTACTAGAGGGTGTTGCACTAATCTCTAAGCCAATTTCATTAGCACTACGTTTATTTGGTAATATGTATGCGGGTGAGATTATCTTTATTCTAATCGCTATCATGTATAGCGTAGGTATCGGATTTGGCGTGTTTGGTGGATTATTACAAGTAGGTTGGGCATTGTTCCATATCTTAATTATTACCTTACAGGCCTTTATATTCATGACACTAACCATTGTGTACATGGACATGGCTCACGATAACGAACACTAATTTTTAATTTTTTTTACATAAATATAACAGGAGAAATAATATGGTAATGGAAAGCGCAATTTTATATGTTGCAGGAAGCATAATGATGGGCATGGGTGCACTTGGTGCAGCGATTGGTATTGGTCTATTGGGTGCTAAAGTACTAGAAGGTGCAGCACGTCAACCAGAGCTAATTCCAATGTTAAGAACTCAGTTCTTCATTTTCATGGGCCTAGTAGATGCGGTACCAATGATTGCTGTTGGTTTAGGTCTGTACGTACTATTCGCTGTTGCATAAACTGTCTTTAACGTTTTAATCTAAGTACAAGGTAAGTCTTATGAATATAAATGCTACATTAATTGGTCAATCAATTGCATTTTTTATTTTTATCTATATGGTCAAGCAGTATGTGTGGCCACCGCTTATAGCGGCCATGGAAGAGCGCCAAAAGCGTATCGAAGGTGGTTTGTTAGCAGCGGAACGTGGATTATCTGAGCAGGCAGAAGCCGAGCAAAGAGCAAATGAATTGATTAGCCAGTCTAAAGACCAAGCTTCTGAAATTATTGCTAACGCGTCAAAGCAAGCGTCTAATATGGTTGAAGAGGCAAAAGATGTTGCCTTACAGGCAGCTGAAAAAGTTAAGTCGCAAGCAGCGGCAGAGCTTGAGCAAGATAAAGTGCGCGTTCGTAATGAATTGCAAGATCAAGTATCAGCTTTAGTTATGCAAGGTGTTAATGCGGTTTTGTCTAAAGAAGTAGACGGTAAAACGCATAAAGCCATGTTAACTAAATTGTCACAAACACTATAGTAAGCTATTATGGAATTAGTCACAATCGCCAAACCTTATGCAAATGCAGTTTTTGAAATTGCACAGCAAGACAAGTCACACGATGACTGGAAGGCTGTATTAGAGGCGTCATCATCATTAGTTGTTGATGAGCAGATGCAAGGTTATCTTGATTCTCCAAATGCGACAAAACAAGATAAAAGTGCCACTATTCAAAGGTTGGTTGCTAGTGTGATTAGCAGAGATTTGACTACCAAAGAAAATGAGTTTTTATCATTAATCTTGGACAATGATCGTGCGCCAGCCTTACCAAGTATCTTGGCTTTATTTGAAGACCAGGCTAACACCTTTGATGATGCGAAAGCATTTGATGTGATTAGTGCCTATAAATTAACGGCGGCTGAAGAAAAGAGTATTGTTGCTAGTCTGAGTGAAAAGTACAATGCTAGTGTTAGTATTGAAACAACAATTGATGATTCGCTGATTGGCGGTCTGATTATTAAACTAGGAGACAAGGTAATCGACATGTCGATTAAAGCTCGTACAGACGAGCTAAACTTGCTTCTTACAACACATTAATTATAAATTTATATAAAAGGAAGAGTTATGCAATTAAACGCCAGTGAAATTAGTGATTTAATTAAAAAACAAATAGAGGGTTTTGATTTTGCAGCAGAAGCGCGCACTGAAGGCACAGTTGTTAGTGTTAGTGACGGTATTGTTCGAATTCATGGACTGGCTGACGTACAATTTGGTGAGATGCTTGAGTTCCCTGGTAACACCTTCGGCATGGCGCTTAACCTTGAGCAAGATTCAGTAGGTGCGGTTGTATTAGGAGACTACCTACACATCTCTGAAGGTGACATTGTTAAATGTACCAACAGACTGGTTGAAGTTCCTGTTGGTGAAGCGATGCTAGGACGTGTGGTTAATCCATTAGGTCAACCGATTGACGGTAAAGGTGCAATTGATACAAACAACTCTCTTCCGTTAGAAATTATGGCACCAGGTGTGATCGAGCGTAAGTCGGTTGATCAGCCAATTCAAACAGGTGTTAAGGCAATTGATGCGATGGTTCCAGTTGGCCGTGGTCAACGTGAACTTATTATTGGTGACCGTCAAACGGGTAAAACTGCTGTTGCAATTGACGCTATTATTAATCAGAAAGACACAGGCATTCGTTGTGTTTATGTAGCGATTGGACAGAAGGATTCATCAGTAGCAGCCGTTGTTCGTAAATTAGAAGAGCACGGTGCATTAGAAAATACAATTATTGTTAATGCAGGTGCAGCCTCATCTCCAGCACTACAATACATTGCACCATATGCAGGCTGTTCAATGGCGGAATACTTCCGTGATCGCGGCGAAGATGCACTAATCGTTTATGATGATTTAACTAAACAGGCTTGGGCTTACCGTGAAGTATCATTACTTCTTAAGCGTCCACCAGGACGTGAAGCTTACCCAGGCGATGTATTCTACTTACACTCTCGTTTATTAGAGCGTGCATCGCGTGTGAATGCAGAGTACGTTGAGCAGATGACTAACGGTGAAGTTAAAGGCCAAACGGGTTCATTAACGGCGCTACCAATTATTGAGACTCAAGGTGGTGACGTATCAGCATTTGTACCAACGAACGTGATTTCAATTACAGACGGTCAAATTTTCTTAGAAACTGACCTATTTAATGCGGGTGTACGTCCTGCGATTAACGCTGGTTTGTCAGTATCTCGTGTTGGTGGCGCTGCCCAAACAAGTATTATTAAGAAGTTGGGTGGTGGTATTCGTCTTGACTTGGCTCAGTACCGTGAACTACAAGCATTTGCACAGTTTGCATCAGATCTTGATGCTGAAACTAAGGCGCAAATCGATCGTGGTCAACGTGTAACAGAGCTAATGAAGCAGAAGCAATATGCACCACTATCAGTGGCAGAATTAGCAACATCTTTATTTGCAGCTAACTCAGGTTCATTGGATGACCTTGAAGCAAATAAAGTCGTTGATTTTGAGGAAGCATTATTAAACTACATGGGCTCTAATCAGTCAGCATTAATGGATAACATTAATGCAACAGGCGATTATAACGATGACATTGCTGCCCAGTTACAAGCGGCAATTGATGATTTCAAGGCAAACCACACTTGGTAAATAAATAATATGGCAGCTGGAAAGGAAATTAGAACGCAGATTGCGAGTATTAAAAATACTCAGAAGATCACATCGGCCATGGAAATGGTGGCAGCGTCTAAAATGAAAAAATCTCAACAAAGAATGGAGGCATCACGTCCTTATTCTGAGAGAATTACAAAGGTGATTGGCCACTTGGCGAATGCACATCCAGAGTTTGAACATCCTTATATGAAAGAGGTGGGTGAGCTTAAGCGGATTGGAATTATCATCATTTCCAGTGACCGAGGCTTATGTGGCGGTTTAAATACTAATTTATTTAGAAGTTTATTAAAAGAAGTTGCTGACTATCAAGCCAAAGGAATTGAGGTTGATATTTGCACGATTGGTAAGAAAGCCACTTCATTCTTTAAAAATTCTGGATTAGGAATTAAGTCGGTATTGACAGATCTTGGTGATGCGCCACACTTTGACGACCTATTAGGTACTGTTAAGGTCATGTTAGATGCTTATGATAATGATGAAATTCAGCAATTATCAGTAGCTTATAACAGGTTTGAAAATACCATGACTCAGGTGCCAACGACAGCACAGCTCATTCCAATGATTGCTTCAGAAGCTGAAGGCATGAGTCATCGATGGGACTACATTTATGAGCCTGATGCAGAAGAAGCATTAAGCGCTTTGTTGGTTAGATATATTGAGGCAATTGTTTACCAGGGGTTGGTTGAAAACATCGCTTGTGAACAATCTTCACGAATGATTGCTATGAAGAGTGCAACTGACAATGCTGGTGATATGGTTGACGAGTTAGAATTGGTTTACAATAAAGCAAGACAGGCTGCAATTACTCAAGAGATCTCTGAGATTGTGAGTGGTGCAGCAGCAGTATAAAATTAAAAAAATAGAGTTTTAAAAAAGGAAAACAAAATGAGCAGCGGAAAAATTACACAAATTATTGGCGCGGTTATCGATGTCGAGTTTTCGGCAGATAGCATTCCAAATATTTATGATGCCTTGATTGTTACAGAAACAGGCCTTACATTAGAAGTACAGCAACAATTGGGTGACAACACAGTTCGTGCAATTGCCATGGGTGGTTCTGAAGGTCTTAAGCGTGGTATTGAAGTGACTAACACAGGTGCGCCTATTCAGGTTCCAGTTGGCACAAAGACACTGGGTCGCATCATGAACGTATTGGGTGAACCGATTGATAATGCCGGTGAGATTGGTGAAGAGTCAAGAAATGCTATTCACCGTTCTGCTCCTGCTTATGATGAACTTGCTCCTGCTGCTGAATTATTAGAAACAGGTATTAAGGTAATTGACCTAGTTTGTCCTTTCGCTAAGGGTGGTAAAGTTGGATTATTCGGCGGTGCTGGTGTTGGTAAAACAGTAAACATGATGGAGTTAATTCGTAACATTGCGATTGAGCACTCAGGTTACTCAGTATTTGCTGGTGTTGGTGAGCGTACTCGTGAGGGTAATGACTTCTACCACGAAATGAAAGAGTCAAACGTACTTGATAAAGTGTCGTTAGTATATGGTCAAATGAACGAGCCTCCTGGAAACAGATTGCGTGTTGCTTTGACTGGCTTAACAATGGCTGAGGCATTCCGTGATGAAGGTCGTGACGTATTGTTATTTATTGATAATATTTATCGTTACACGCTTGCGGGTACTGAAGTATCTGCCCTATTAGGTCGTATGCCTTCAGCAGTAGGTTACCAGCCGACACTTGCATCAGAAATGGGTGCATTGCAAGAGCGTATCACTTCAACTAAGACAGGTTCAATTACATCAATTCAGGCGGTATACGTACCAGCGGACGATCTAACAGATCCTTCTCCAGCGACCACATTTGCCCACTTGGATGCAACGGTTGTATTGTCGCGTCAAGTAGCAGAATTAGGTATTTATCCAGCGGTAGATCCACTAGATTCTACTTCTCGTCAGCTTGATCCGTTAATCGTTGGTCAAGAGCATTATGATACAGCTCGTAGTGTTCAAGGTGTATTGCAGCGTTATAAAGAATTAAAAGACATTATTGCGATCTTGGGTATGGATGAATTGTCTGAAGAAGATAAACAAGCGGTATCTCGTGCTCGTAAGGTTCAGCGTTTCTTATCTCAGCCTTTCTTTGTTGCTGAAGTATTTACAGGCTCACCTGGTAAGTATGTTTCTCTTAAAGACACACTTTCAGGTTTCCAATCTATTATCAATGGCGAACTTGATGACATTCCAGAGCAAGCATTCTACATGACGGGCTCTATTGAAGAGGTTCGTGAAAGAGCTGCGGAGAAAGCATAAATGTCAATGATTCAGGTCGATATCGTAAGTGCTACAGAGTCTCTTTACTCAGGTGAAGTGAAATGTGTATTTGCGCCTGGTAGTAATGGTGAGCTAGGTATTTATCCTCAGCATTTACCATTACTGTCAACGCTACGTCCTGGTGAAGTTCGTGTTGAAACAGATAAAGGCATGGAGTCAATCTATGTTTCTGGCGGTATTGTTGAGGTTCAGCCTTCATTGGTTACGATCTTTTCCGATACGGCGATTCGTGCCCACGACTTAGACGAGTCTAAGGCATTAGAAGCAAAACAAAGAGCTGAAGAGGCTATGGCTAACGCGGATACGGATCAAGACATTTCATCAACTCAAGCAGCGCTTGCAGAGTCTATGGCTCAATTGCAAATAATTTCTAAGATGAGAGGAAAAAAACTTTAAAGACAAATAGCTTTAAAATTTACAACCTTGTTGTTGACCACTTGAACGCCTTCTTTTTGAAGGCGTTTTTGTTTTAAGCTTGATCCAAAAGCGTATTCACCTAATTCACCATTAGATTTCACTACTCGGTGACAGGGCACTTCAGGTGCATTGGGGTTTTTATTCATCGCTGTTCCCACCGCTCTATATGCTTTGGGATGGTTTATGAGTTTGGCTAGATTTTTATAGGTAATTACTGAGCCAGATGGTACGTTAGCTTTAAGTGTTTTGTAGCAAAGTCTTTGAAAATCTGTCATACCAAATAAGAACTCATGGCGGAATCATACTTGTCTTGTGCTTTTAAGATAAAGTCACAAGCTTCTCGAACCGCACCATGGCCACCACGTTTATCGGTAATTAAGCAGGCGTTGTCTTTGACTAATTCGTGTGCATTGGCTACAGCAATTGGCAGACCTATATTGCGCATCACCGGCAGGTCAATAATGTCATCGCCCACATAGGCCACTTGTTCAGCATTTAAAGAGAGTTTTTCTAAGAGCTCATTGAAGGCAATGAGCTTATCACTTTGGCCTTGATAGAAATGCTCGATTCCTAAGTTTTTCATTCTATGAGCAACATTGGGCGTGTCTCTAGCACTGATGACGGCAGGTTCTACACCATTTTGTTTGAGTAGTTTAATGCCCAATCCGTCTAATGAATTGAAGCGCTTAAGCTCAATACCCTCGTCTGAGAAATATAAGCCACCATCAGTTAATACGCCATCAACATCAAAGATGATGAGCTTGATGGTTTTAGCTCTTAGGTAAGCTTTGTTTAGTAATTTCATATGACTTTACTCCATTCAAATGCAGGGCCAGGGTCAGTTTTTCTGCCAGGTGCAATATCACTATGGCCAACAACATCGCTAATCGGATAGTGAGATTTTAAAGTTGATAATACTTGATTTAGTCTATCGTATTGTTGTGTTTCATATTCGATATGATCAGCGCCTTCTAGCTCGATGCCTATTGAATAGTTATTACAATCTGGAATTTTATTAAATATAGACGCCCCTGCATGCCACGCACGCTGATCAAAATCAACAAATTGTGTCACGCTTCCGTCTCGCTTGATAAGCAGGTGTGCTGAAACCTTTACTGTTTCGATTTGTTTGAAATATGGATGTTTACTTGCGTCAAGCTGATTAGTAAAGAAATCTTCAATATAGTTGTTGTTAAATTTGCCTGGTGGCAATGAGATGTTGTGAACAACAACCAGGGTTATGCTGGCCTTATCTGGACGCTGATTGAAGTTTACAGTAGGTGAGTATTTTGCAATATCTAAGCGATGATTTGTAATCATGACTAAGATTGTACGCGATTAAAATAGCGCCCTCTTAACATTAACCTAGGGGATTTTGCTTGGTCAGTAAAGGTGGATCGTTTGTGCAAGATATTGTTGCACAAAAGACCTTGGTTGGCATGCATTGTGTGTTTGAAGTGATAAGGTGTATTACCGGCTAAAAGCTTATCAAGTAACTCAACAGCTTGTTTGATTTCAGCGGAATCGTAAAAAGCAACGTTTTTCTTCCTCTGGGTGTAGCGCATGTATAGCTCACTTGTTGCCTCATCTGTAAAAAAAATTGGCCCAATAGAACTTTTACGTCGAGTTTGGCCATCAACCATATGTGCTGGTATAGTCATGGCTTGTGAGTGAGTGAGGGCTGCTGTAACATCTGGATTTTCTTCTCTTAGGAGTAGATAGGCCATTTGCTGGTCAATCCATTGGTTTTCACCTCCTTGTTGTGCCGGATTAACGCAGAACAAAGAAAAGGCTCGAATCCGATCTTCAACCGAATTGTAGTAGCCATCTGTATGCCAGCCAATGGCTCGATTTGTATAAGGAATAAATTCAGCCTGATTTTGATCGACACTCTGGGTAATGTGAGCTAAGCCCTGGTTTTTAACATACAGATGTTGATCATAAGATTCAAGCCCAAATTGCTGATTAAAGCTAACAATGCTTAATTCGTAGTCTTGTTGGACGGGCGTGCTGAATAACGCAAAGTTATTAACTCGACATAAGTGGCTTATTTGATCTTTTTCAGATTTTAACAGCTGATTGGGATTGCTAACTTCTACTAAGCAATGTTCAATATTAGTCTGGGCATTGGCAAGTTTTTCATCTCGCCAAAATTGGTAGTCATCTGTTGAAGTGACTACATTAGCCATTAATGCGCTTGTTGATAAACCATTGTTGTGCAATTGATAAGATGTTGTTAATCACCCAGTAAAGTACCAATCCTGATGGGAACCACAAAAAGAATATAGTAAATACAAAAGGCAATGCCATCATAATTTTTGCTTGCATTGGGTCAGGTGGCGGCGGGTTAAGCTTCTGTTGTACAAACATAGATGCACCCATAATGAGTGGCAAGATATAGAATGGATCTGGAGCGGCTAAATCGAGCAAATACCAGAAAGGCGTTTGACGCAATTCGACCATTTCTAATAGCACCCAATATAGTGAAATAAATACTGGAATCTGCACTAAGATTGGTAAACAACCGGCCGCTGGATTAATCTTTTCCTTGCGATACAACTCCATGGTCTTTTGGCCCATTTTTTCTTTGTCATCGCCATAAGTTTCTTTAAGTTTGGCCAATCTTGGAGATAGTTTTCTCATGCCAGCCATTGATCGATAAGATTTTTCACTGAGTTTGTAAAAGGCCAGCTTGATTAAGATGGTAAGAATAATAATGGCATATCCCCAAGATCCAACATAGTCATAAATCCAGTTAAGGATTTCAGAGAGTGGCTTGGCAATAATAAACAAAATGCCGTAATCTACTGTTTTATCGAGTCCTGGCGCTAGGTTATCTATACGAGATTGCTCTTTAGGGCCAATGTATAAAGCATTAGTACCAAGTGTTGTGGTTGAACCAGGCGCAACACTTTGAGCGGTATTTACAATGGTTAGTAGGTATTTGCCGTTGTTAACTTTGGCAGAGTAATTGTGTGTTTCTTGTGCCTGTGGAATCATGGCAACAAAGAAATAGTGCTGAATCATTGCCAGCCAGCCGCCCTTGGAGGTGGTTTCTGGCTGTTCATCAAACTCATCAAATTCTATTTTTTCATAGACTTCTTGGTCGTCATACTTTGCACCGCCAGTATAAGTCGGCATCATCATATTAGACTGATCTAGTGCATTGCGCACGAGCTGGGTGTAGCTAGTAACATCAATATTATTATTTGAGTTGTTGTTAACTTGGTAATCTATATTAACAACATAACTACCTTGAGTAAAGTGGTAGTTCTTGGTGACAATAGTGCCATTTTCACCCGTCCATACCAGTGGCACTACTAAGCTATCTCCTTGCATTTGGTAGTGTGTTTGAGCCGAACTAAATAGCGAATGATGAGTTGGCATTTGCTCGCTTGGTAGTAGTCCGCTTTGTGCCTGGAACAATTCATTAGGTGTGTCGCTGAGCAATTGAAAGCTTACTTTTGAATTCAGCTCAATAGGATAATCGTTCAGCCATGCATTAGTGATCGTTCCGCCTTTTTGGCTAATTTCTAGTGTTAGTAAGTCTGTACTAACCGTAACAAATTCGCCACTATTTGATTCTTTGCTAAGTGGGACGTCAGGAGTTGCTTCTGTGCGAATTGCACTTGGTACATTTGCATTGGCGCTTTTTGTTGCGCTTTTGGTATTTTCAGTTTTTGCTTGATAGAGTAAATTGCCATTGGCGTCAACAGCGTGCTGTCTATCCCACTGCTCATTGAGCAGGAAAATACTAAGAAAAATTGCAATAATTAGGAAGAATTTTTGATTGTTCATCGGGTTTAATTTTAATTAAAGTTAAATTATTTTTTTGGTACCGGGTCGAAGCCGCCTTCATGCCAAGGATGGCACTTGCCTATGCGTTTTGCACCAAGTGCAAAGCCCTTGATAAGTCCATGCTCCTTGACAGAGTCATAAGCATATTGCGAGCACGTTGGCTGAAAGCGACAATTTGAGCCGAGCAAGGGACTGATAAACAGCTGGTAGAATTTAATTGGTATTAGCAATAGTTGGCGCATTTATTTAGCCACCACTTGATTAAACAGACTTAGCAAATCTTCTGCTATAGCAGCATTACTAGCCGGCTTAGCATGCTTAGCCATCACTACAAATTCCCAGTTATTAAGCTGTGCTTGGTTTAGTCTAAAGGTTTCACGCGCTAATCGTTTAAAGCGATTACGTTCAACCGCTAGACGATGTACTTTTTTAGAAATTGCCAGACCGAGTTTTGCTCGAGAATCATCTGTCTTAATAGACATAACCTGCCAATATTTTCCCCTAGTCATTTTTCCATTATTAAAAATGGATTTATATTCGCTAGGTTTTAATACTTTAGATTGGCGGGTTAATCTAAAAGACATCTGAAAATTAGGATTAAGCTGTTAAGCGCTTACGTCCTTTTCTTCTGCGTGCGTTAACAACTGCACGTCCTGCTTTTGTACTCATTCTTGATCTGAAACCGTGCTTACGCTTACGCTTAATAACACTCGGTTGAAAGGTTCTCTTTTGCTTCATAATGGATATTGTTCAATAAAATCTTGCAATTTTACCATAACTTAATGAGATTTGCATTAACTGTGACGAATATAGCTTCTATAGTTATAAGGTGCTACAATGACACCTATTTTAAATTTAAAGCAGGTTTTTAATGGATTTGGTGTATTGGTTGATGTTGTTAAAAGCGCCACATTTGGGCGTTAAAACATTTTATAAGGCTTTGCAATATTTTGAGACGCCTCAGCAAGTTTTCCTTGCCAGTTCTCGTGATAGACTCAACTCTGGGTTATTTAAAAAGCCAACTCTGGCTTATCTTGAGTCGGCCGATAGTTCACTCGTCAAGGCAGATCTTGACTGGATGCAAAAACAGGATTGCCACATCCTAACATTAATTGATGAGCGCTATCCGTCACAACTTAAAACCATTTCCGATCCGCCACCAATACTGTATGTTAGGGGAGAGGTTGCTTGTCTAAAGGAGCCTCAATTGGCAATTGTTGGAAGTAGAAATCCAACTACAGGTGGAAAGCAAAATGCTCAGCAGTTTGCAGCTGATTTGGCCAAATTAGGCCTAGTGATTACCTCGGGTATGGCTAGCGGTATCGATGCACAGGCACATATTGGTGCATTAGAGCAAGGTGCAAAAACCATTGCCGTATGTGGTACGGGGCTTGATAGAATTTATCCAGCCAAACACAAATCTTTAGCCCATCAAATTTCTCTACAAGGTGCGCTTATCTCAGAATTTTCAATTGGCACATCACCAATGGCCAGCAATTTTCCAAGGCGTAACCGACTGATTAGTGGTCTGAGTCTTGGCACGTTAGTAGTTGAGGCGAGTATTAAAAGTGGCACCATGATTACCGCCCGACTGGCTGCCGATCAAGGTAAAGAAGTATTCGCCATTCCAAGCTCAATCCACAATCCCTTGGCTCAAGGATGTCACTATTTGATTAATCAGGGTGCTAAGCTGGCTGGTTGCGTAAATGACATTGTTGAGGAGCTTCCAGAGGGCTTATTGAATGATATACTGCCACAGAAATACACCCATTCTATAAAAGAGATGGACAAAACAGGGTCTAAAGTATTAAAATGTCTCAGCTATGAGCCTTTGAGTGTTGATCAGCTGGTTGAAAAAACCAAGCTCAGCCCACAGATAGTTGCCCAGGAGTTACTCTTATTAGAGCTGGAGAGTAAAGTGGAAAAGACAAATGCACAAGGTTACGTATTAATTAAATAAAATTTATGACATGACACACAATATTCTCGACGTTCTTACATATATGTTCGACTACCTTTTCGAAGAGGCGGAGCAAGACAACGCACACGAAATTAATGATAGCGAATTAAAAGCACACTTATCAGATGCAGGATTTGATGTTGTTGGTATTGATAAAGCACTCAGCTGGTTGGAAAATATTGCCACCCTGCAAGATGGAAAAATCAAACCATTTGATCTGATTAATCAAACCAGTATGCGTATTTATACGGATGCAGAGCAATCCAAACTAGATGCTAAGTCACGCGGGTTTTTACTATTCATGGAAAACGTAGGCCAGCTAGATGCTAATCAACGTGAAATGATTATCGAACAAGTGATGTCGCTTGGCGATACAGGCATTGATCTGGAAGATCTTAAATGGGTAGTTATGATGGTATTGGGTAATAGCACAGAGGGTGAAATATCCGCCCAATGGCTAGAATCCATTGTATTTCTTGATGAAAACCGAACCTTACAATAATGGCTAAAAATCTAGTTATTGTTGAGTCCCCTGCCAAGGCCAAGACGATTGAAAAATTTTTGGGCAAAGACTATGTGGTCAAATCAAGTATTGGTCATATTCGTGACATGCCTAAGAAGAACATGGGTATCGATATCGAGAATGATTTTGAGCCTACATACGAGGTAACAGCAGACAAAAAGAAAGTGGTTGCTGAATTACGCAAAGCGGTTAAGTCGGCAGAAAAAGTATATCTAGCAACGGATGAGGATCGCGAAGGTGAGGCCATTGCCTGGCATTTACTAGAAGCACTTAAATTACCAAGGAATACAGCTAGAATCGTATTCCATGAAATTACTAAAGGCGCTATTACTGATGCTATTGTTGCGCCAAGAATGGTTGATTATCATTTGGTAGATGCACAACAAGCGCGCCGAATTATCGATCGCTTAGTGGGTTTTGAAATCTCACCAGTACTCTGGCGTAAAATTTCAGGTGCGCGTTCAGCAGGCCGTGTGCAATCCCCAGTGATGCGTCTTGTGGTGGAAAGAGAAAGAGAGATTGCTCAACACACTTCGGTATCAACTTACAAGGTTAAGGCTGAGTTGGTTAACGAGAGTGGCGAGGTGGTTGATGTTAAGTTAAGCAAGGATTTTAACTCTAAGCAAGAGGCGCTGGAATTTGCAACCAAGCTTTTATCGGCAGATTTAAGCGTTGCATCGATTGAGAAAAAACCTTCAAAACGCTCACCAAAAGCACCTTTTATTACCTCGACGCTACAACAAGAAGCTTCACAAAAATTGGGTTTTTCGGTTAAACAAACCATGACTATTGCCCAAAACTTGTATCGTGAAGGTTCGATTACCTACATGAGAACAGACTCCTTTACTTTGTCAGAAACTGCAATTGAGGCAGCTGGAAAAGTTATTGAACAAGAGTTTGGCGCTCAGTATCATCATGTTAGACGTTTTAAAACAAAAGACTCTGGTGCACAAGAGGCGCATGAGGCGATCCGCCCAACAGATCTAACCAAGCCAAGCATTTATGGCGTAGATGAGCAAACAGCTAAGCTTTACAGTTTAATTTATAAGCGTACATTGGCATCGCAAATGAGTGATGCTCAGTTGCAAAAAACCCAAATCAAGGTTAACGTATCAAACGCAGATGAGCAGTTCTTAGCCAATGGTGAAATTTTAACATTCCCTGGTTTTTTAAAGGTTTATGACTACCTTTCTGCCGACGACAAGCTTCTGCCTGATTTGAGTGAAGGTGACGCTTTAACATTAGCCGGCTTCTCTGCGAGAGAGAGTTTTTCTCGTGCTAAGCCGCGCTATACAGAGGCCTCTTTAGTTAAAAAAATTGAAGAAATGGGTATTGGTAGGCCATCAACTTTTGCCACTATGGTGTCAACCGTTCAAGATCGAAACTACGTCACCAAAGAGACGCGAGAAGGTGTTGAGCGTGAGTATGAATTAATTGAAATTGAAGATAACGCAGTAGTAGAGTCAAAACCGAGTGAAATCACAGGTGCTGAAAAAAATAAACTATTCCCGACTAATGTTGCTTATTTACTGAATGATTTCTTGGTGAAAAATTTCAGCAATATTATTGATTATGAGTTTACAGCCAAATTAGAAAGTGATTTTGATACGGTGGCAACTCAAAACGTTCCATGGAAGCAGGTAGTTAAGAATTTTTACGACCCTTTTCATGCTCAAATTGAAGCGGCAGCAGACATCTCTAGAGAAGAAACCCATGGTATGCGTGAGCTGGGCGAGGATCCAAAATCTGGTAAGCCAGTGAGTGTTCGATTTGGTCGTTACGGCGCGTTTGCGCAAATTGGTCATAAGGACGACGAAGACAAGCCAACCTTTGCAGCTCTAAGAGGCACATTGGACATTGAAACCATCACATTGGATGAGGCGCTTGAATTGTTTAATATGCCTAGAACAGTAGGAGAGACTGACGATTTTGGCATAATTAAGGCTAATTATGGTCGCTTCGGTCCTTATATTCAATATGGCAAAAAATATGTTTCTCTCAAAGAGCATACGCCAGAAGAGGTGGATTTAGCAACGGCATTAGAGCTAATCGCAGCGAAAGAAAAGTTTGATGCAGAGCGTGTAATTAAAACCTTTGACGAGTCTGAAATTCAAGTTTTGAATGGTCGCTTCGGCCCCTACATTTGGAATGGCAAAAAGCGTGGTAAAGGGCAAAAGAATATCACCATTAAAAAAGTTTTTGGTGATAAAGAGCCTGCTGATTTATCTCTTGAGGAATGTAAAAAAGCGATTGCTGGAAAGCTTAAGCCCAAAGCTAAAAAAGCGAAAAAGAAAGCGCCTAAAAAAGCCACTGCCAAAAAAGCGACCAGAAAAACTGTAAAGAAATCAGCTAAAAAACCTGTCAAAAAAGCTAGTAAAGAGTCATAGCCTTATTATCACACAGCCTTTTTTGGCTGTTGCGGTGTAAAATGCAAAGCATTTATTATTAAATACAAAGAGTTATGTTGTTAATTAGCGAAATAATAATTGCCAATCCACAAATTGATGATTTTGAAGAGTTGGTTTCTGTACTTAAAACCATTTCAAAGGCGTCAGATGAGCGTTTTTTCCGTATGGATGTTAAACCTGATTATCAAAATACCCCTGACAACTGGGAGGACCGCCTTGAGGCGGCATTTTACTAATGGGAAAATACCTCAATAAAGAGCAAATTTTTGACGCTGAAGACGGTGAAGATTTGTATGCAAATGAAGAGCAGCTATTCGCACGCCTTGAGTTTTTTGAAAAACAATTAGCAGAGCAAACAGCAGAAACAGCGGTTGAAGACAGAATTAACACCCTGCTCGAGATTGCTCGTATTCAGGTGGAGCGCTATAAGGGTGCAGATGCTTGGGAGAAGGCTATGATGGCTTTTGATCTTGCCAAGGACAATGAGCTCTGGGAGCAGGCAACAGAAGCTTGCGACGCGATGTTTTTGTCCGAAGGTCCTGATGCGCTAAAAGCATTAGGCCATGCGCTTTGGTTAGGCATTACTTTCCCAATTGATCCTGAAATTACCGTGGCTATGCTCCAGCACCTGGTGGAAGAGTCTCCAAAAGGCGCAGATACCAAGGCTTACGCAGCGGCAGTGGCACACTATATTGTCTCCATTCGTCGCGGTGCGGATGATGATCTTACTTTCTTTGCCTCGCAGATGATTGCTTCAGTTGCGGATGAACATTCACACGTAACTGACCAATCAACGTTTGATTTATGGCGCAGGACCTTGCAACTTGATAAGCCGGAAGTATTCTTGCCTAAGCTTTCTAGCGCGGTTGATCAGTTGGTTGGCGATACTTGGTGGGTTGATCGTGATGCTATTAGAGCAAAACTCGACGCTGAAGGTAAATAGATGAAAATTAAAGTTTGCGGATTTACTCAAGCACAAAATGCATACGACGCATCCATGCTCGGTATTGATGCGATTGGACTGGTTTTTTATGAAAAATCACCACGCCATGTTGAAGTTGAACGTGCTTTAGAAATTGTTCAGGCTTTACCGCCTTTTATTAATAGAGTTGGGCTTTTTGTTAACGCAGATTCACATTTTATAGATGAAGTGTTGTGCGAAGTGCCGCTCGATACCTTGCAATTCCATGGCGATGAAACTCCTGAAGATTGCGCGCAATATGCCATGCCTTTTATTAAAGCTTTGCGGGTTAACGAGCAAACTAATATCGAGCAGTTAGCACAAGCATACCAGCAGGCTAGTGGCTTGTTGCTAGATGCCTATAATCCTGACACTTATGGTGGCACAGGTGAGCGTTTTGATTGGACACTAGCTAAGGTCGATATTGACTTACCGATTATCTTAGCAGGAGGGCTAAACCCTGACACTGCTCAGCAAGCGGCGAGTCAAGTTAGCCCATACGCACTGGATGTTTCTAGTGGCGTAGAAAGCGCAAAAGGCATTAAAGATCTTGAAAAAATTAAGCAATTCATTAAACAAGCAAATTTATGAGTAATTATAATTTACCAGACGATAACGGCCATTTTGAGCAATATGGCGGCGTATTCATCGCAGAAACATTAATGACAGCAATTACAGAATTGCAAAATGCGTACACAAAGTATAAAGATGACGAAGAGTTTATTCGTGAATTTGAGCATGACCTCAAGCATTATGTAGGGCGTACGACGCCACTTTATCATGCACAAAATTTGAGTAAAAAGCTTGGCGGTGCACAAATTCATCTTAAGCGTGAAGATTTAAATCACACGGGTGCACATAAGGTCAACAACACCATTGGCCAGGCATTATTAGCCAAACGCATGGGAAAAACACGCATTATTGCCGAAACCGGTGCAGGCCAACACGGCGTTGCAACCGCAACAGTAGCAGCGCGTTTAGGCTTGGAGTGTGTAGTTTATATGGGCGAGGTAGATGTCGCTCGCCAAGCTTTAAATGTATTTCGCATGAAGTTACTTGGGGCAACTGTGATCCCGGTGACTTCTGGGTCAAAAACCCTAAAAGATGCTCTAAATGAAGCCATGCGCGACTGGGTTACCAATATTGATGACACTTTTTATATCATTGGTACAGTGGCAGGTCCGCATCCTTATCCAATGATGGTGCGTGATTTTCAAAGCATTATCGGCAAAGAGGCAAAAGTGCAATTTGCCGATCAAATTGGTGGTTTGCCTGATGCCTTGGTGGCTTGTGTTGGTGGCGGTTCAAATGCCATTGGACTTTTTCATGAATTTATTGATGACAAGTCAGTTGAAATTTATGGCGTAGAAGCTGCTGGACATGGTCTTGAAAAAGGCCCAACAGCGCACGCTGCACCTTTGTGTGCAGGAAATGTAGGGGTCTTGCACGGGAATCGCACTTATCTCATGGAAGATGAAAATGGCCAAATTATTGAAGGTCATTCAATTTCAGCTGGATTGGATTATCCAGGAGTGGGCCCTGAACACGCATACTTGAAAGATTCGGGACGCGCGCAATACGTAGCAATTACCGATAAAGAGGCGCTTGATGCTTTTCATACACTTACCAAGGTTGAGGGTATTTTGCCAGCACTAGAATCTTCGCACGCCGTGGCTTACGGCATTAAGCTAGCTCAAACACTTGACAAAGACAAACACATTATTATCAATCTTTCGGGTCGTGGCGATAAGGATATTCATACGATCGCTGAAATCGAAGGCATTCAGTTTTAGAATATAATTTTTCATAATCACTGCGGCAGTTTCCATACTTGAGGTCTTATGTATTAGTTAATACACTTCGACTTTTGCGCGCATTACTTCCTTGCGATAATAAAAAAATACCATCCTAAAACACCTCTAAAGTTAGTTTTTATCAAGGATTTTTCTATCAAAAATTTAGAAAATTTTATAAATTTAATCTAAATCAATCTATTTTTTCTTAAAAATGAGAATTTTCGACTGATTTATGGCTAATATTTTCATTATTTCAGTTAAAAACACCATATTTATTGAATTTTATGTGTAATTTGAGCTAAATGTGCCCATATTTGGTATTTTTTTATTAAAAACACCATTTTAATAATTTCCGAATTTTTAATCTGTCAATGTGGCCTGCAAGGTACAATTGTGGTTCGATTGTTTTTCTTGAGGGGTGAAAATGCATAAAAAATCAACGATTAGTTTATTAATGAGTTTTACTGTCGGCTTGAGTATTGTCTTTTCTTCTGCGGTTTGGGCAAAAAATCCTAACATGGCAGTTAGTAAGAGAGATAGTAATGGTGATGGAAAAGTCAGCTTAGATGAATGGGATAAGCCAGAATTTATTTTTGATAAAATTGATTTTAATGGTGATGGGTTTATAACTGCACAAGAGTTTGCAAAAAAATGGGGTATACCTATGCCTGGTGTCGGTGATGCAAGTGAGAGAATTACTGATGAGAAAGCAACGTTAATATTCTTAGCGGGTGGAAAACATTGTCGAACAAATGTAAGTAGCTGGGAGTTTGAACGAATGGACAATATTACAGTAATAATCCCACCGTGTGATGAGGCAGATGATATTGATCTGGATGAGATTAAAACGCCCATTTTCGTTGCTGGTATAAGCACAGGCTCAATCAAATCTATCAAATACTACAATAAACATCCAGAAAAGGTTTCTGGAATTATTTTGTTATCAGGGATAGCAAGTCGTAAATGTAAATGGTGTGGCAGTTTGTACGATACAGATTATAGAAATGTTAACGTACCAGTATTATTTGTTAATCATAAGTATGATAAGTGTCCTAGTACAAAAGATATGCATATTACAAAAAGGTTTAAAAATAGTCTGCCTTCAGAAGACGCTACAATAACAATGATAACTGGTGGTTATGATCAGGGCGGATCTTCTCCTGCAAGTCAATGTTTTAAAAACACCCATCACTCGTTTTCTGGAAACGAGCCTGATGTAACTGATGTTATGAATAATTGGATTATGAAACGTATTGATTAGACGGTATTTTTAAATTTTTTATTTCGTATGGTCTAAGTGTAAATTACACATTGGCGGCAGCATAGAGAATAGTAGAGTGTTTTCCTATCTAGAGTTAGATGTGAACTTTGCAGAGATGGTTGAAGAAAAAATTGCTAAAAATGGTAAAAATCATTTAGTTAAGTAATGGATGTTGCGCTAGCTAGCATTCAGTCATGCTGAGTGCTAAGCCGCCAAGAGAAGTTTCTTTATATTTGCTGGACATATCAAGCCCTGTTTTTTTCATGGTTTCAATACAGCGATCTAGGGAAATTAAATGCTCTCCACTTTCTTTTAGTGCTAGAGAAGCGGCGAGATAAGCGCTAATTGCACCAAAGCCATTGCGCTCGATACAAGGAATTTGTACCAAGCCCTTAACAGGATCGCAAGTTAGCCCTAGGTGATGCTCGAGTGCAATTTCTGCGGCGTTTTCAATCTGTGCAGTTGTGCCTCCTTTAGCAGCGCATAGCCCAGCTGCAGCCATGGAAGAGGCGGATCCGACCTCCCCTTGACAGCCCACTTCAGCCCCTGAGATTGAGCTTTTGTGTTTGATTAAGCCGCCGATAGCTGCTGCAGTTAATAAAAAATCATAGATTTGCTGCTGATTGGCATTTTGGTGGTGCGCCAGATAATACAAAATAGCCGGAATAATGCCAGCAGCGCCATTAGTTGGCGCTGTTACCACCATGTGACCTGAAGCATTTTCCTCATTTACCGCCATGGCGTAAGCGCATAGCCAATCATTTACATCAGCATTTTCCGGATCTTGTTCGAGCTGTTGGTGTATATTTTTGGCGCGTCTGGGCGTATTTAAACCGCCAGGCAATGTGCCTTCACCTTGCAAGCCTTTTTCAATACAGATCTCCATGGACTGCCAAATTTTATCCAAACCTTGCTCTAGAGATTTCAGAGAAAGACTTTGGGTTTCGTTGGCTTGTTTCATTTTTGCAATTGAAAGCTTGCTTTCTTTTGACATGGCCAGCATGGCATTGGCAGAGTCAAATGCGTATGGAAATTGTGCTTTAGACTGGCTAAGCATCGGGGCTTGGAGTTGGTGAATATCTGCCAGCGTGGTGATAAATCCACCGCCAATGGAGAAGTAAGTCTGTGTCAGGAGTATTTGGTCTGATGCATCCAGCCACTCAAACACCATACCATTTGGATGCTCAGGTAGTGAGTGTTGTGTATCAAAAATAATGGATTTTTCAGCGTCAAATTTAATGCTGCAGTCTGACTCCAGTGAAATTGTTGTTTGATGTTGTAATTGATTCGTGAGGCTGTCTACGTCAGAGAGAGATAGATCCTCTGGTAAATAGCCATGCAATCCTAAAATAATGGCCGAATTAGTTGAATGGCCAATGCCGGTATGCGCCAAAGAGTCTTTTAATGTGCAGCGTAGGTGGGTTCCCATTTGAGTAGGCTGCAACCGTACGCGACTGACAAAGGTATGCGCTGCTACCATTGGCCCCATGGTGTGGGAGCTTGACGGCCCAATGCCTACCTTGAACAACTCTAAAACGCTAATAAACATAAAAAATACCAGTCGATGCTGTCAATAGTAATGACTCAATCATACTAGTATATTTTTGCGACATGATTTTATTTGGCTGATTGTATAGAGCCAGAATCTATGTTTTAACTTTTAGCCACCAAAATAGTAAAATAAATTGAGCAATTAATAGCGGCACAACAGACAATAACACCACTTCCCAGCCAAAATTAAACACAAACCAGCCTGCAGACAGAGAAGCGATGGCTTGAAGACTAAAAATTAGGAAGTCATTAACAGACTGAACTTTAAATTTTTCAGCATCGATGTAGGAGTTTGGCAAGAGGCTGGTGCCACCAATAAATAAGAAATTCCAGCCCAGTCCTAATAGAATTAAGGCTACCCAGTAATTATTGAGTGCGTGACCTGAAAGAGCAATGGCGATACAGACAAAATACAACAAGACCCCAATAAGCATCATTTTGCTTAGGCCTAATAGTTTTACAATCCAAGGGGTGAATAGCGAAGGTAAAAACATGGCGATGACGTGCGACTGGATGACAAACTTGGTGTGTTCTAGTGAAAATCCATCAATGACGTGCATGCTCATCGGTGTGGCAGTCATGATATAGCTCATCACCACGTAGCCAATTGCTGAACTGGACATGGCAATGATAAAGACTCGCTGCTTCACAATGGTGTGTAAGCTTCTACCTGAAGATGAATGATTTTCAGAAGCGACAGCATACGGTTGATAAAACCAAAGCAATGTAAAGGCCATTATGAAGCTCAGGCTGAGTAAGGCAAAAGATCCAACAAATTGAGTGCTGAATAAATCTTGTCCTAGGATGGCGATTTCAGGGCCTAAATAGGCAGAAATTAAGCCGCCAACCAGTACTGCTGATGTGGCAGTGGCGCTTAAGTGGTGATCAACACTTTCAATTGCTGCAAACCTAAATTGGTTCATGGTGGCGGTGGTGACGCCAAATAGAAAAGTGGCTGTGCAAAATAGATAAAAAGACTGGATGTTGAGAGCGGTAATGGCCAGTGTAATAATCACCAAGGTATAAATACAAACGCCTAGAAAAGTTTGGCGCCTGCCTAGGTGTGACATAATGCGATTTATTGGAATGATAAAGCTTGCCGTGCCAACCACCAGAAGCGCGACTGGTAGGGTTGACAGGCTATCCATGGGCGCTAAATTTTGACCAATAATACCGCCTAGAAAAATCACAAAGACGCTGAGTGACATAAATAGTGCCAGCCCAGCGGTTAACAGCCAGACATTTTTAGGTAGGGTGAGCATTTATTTTTTGACTGGTCTGTTCCAACTCGGAAAAACTCGTTGTTTAGATCTGCTCAAGGTTAGTTGATCCTCTGGGGCGCTAGCAGTAATGGTAGATCCTGCACCAATGGTGGCATTTTTACCAATAGTAACAGGGGCGACCAATTGCGAGTCTGAGCCAATAAAGGCGCCATCACCAATGATAGTTTGATGCTTGTTGACGCCGTCATAATTACACGTAATTACTCCGGCACCGATATTAACATCAGCTCCTACGGTAGCATCGCCGACATAGCTAAGGTGTGAAATTTTTGAGCCTTTACCGATAATGGACTTTTTGACTTCGACAAAGTTACCAACTTTAGCGTTTTCTCCAATGTCGGCTTGAGGGCGAACACGGGCAAATGGACCGATTGAAGCGCCGTTGCCAATGACGGCATCTTCAATGACAGAATTTGCCAAGATAGTCACATGATCGCCAATTTTAGAGTTTTTTATACAACAATTAGGTGCAATTGTTGTGTTATTTCCCAGAGTGACAACCCCTTCAATCAAGGTGTTAAAGTCAATTTCACAATCTTGTCCGAAGCTTAGATCACCACGACAATCAAAGCGTGATGGATCTTTAAGGCTAAGACCTTGTTGCATATATTGATCAGATTTTTGCTGTTGGTAAATACGCTCAAGTTCGGCTAGCTGAACTTTGTCATTCACACCCGCAACTTCAGACTCATCTATGGTAATTACAGAAGCAACAGTTTTGCCATCGTTAACAGCCGACTCGATGATATCAGTTAAGTAGAGCTCGCCTTGAGCATTGTTTGCATCTAGGCCGCTTAAGTATTTTTTGAGCAATGCCGTTTGAACTGCCATGATGCCGGTGTTTACTTCACATACTTTGAGCTGCTCAACGTTTGCATCTTTTTGTTCAACAATGGCTTGAATGGTTTCGTTGTTACGAATGATGCGCCCGTATCCTGTTGGATCTTCTAAGACCACCGACAGCAGGGCAATGCCTGAGGTTTTAGATGCATCGATTAGTTGCTCTAAGGTTGTTTGCTGAATCAAAGGCACATCGCCATATAGAATTAGGGATACTGAATCCTCTTCAATATGTGGAGTTGCCTGTTGTACGGCGTGGCCAGTGCCGAGTTGTTCTACTTGCTCAACCCAGTTGATTGAATCATCATTAATTGTTTGTTTAACTTGATTGCCACCAAAGCCATAAACCACATGAATTTGCTGGCTAACTAGTTTTGCTTGTTTAAGTACGTGTCCTAAGAGGGTATTGTCTGCCAAAATTTGCAAGACCTTAGGTTTGGATGAATTCATGCGCGTGCCTTTGCCCGCTGCCAGAATAATGGCGTGAATGTTAGTCATTTAAAAGTCTTCAACAATAGGGTTTTGATCAAGATAGCTTTCGGTAATGCCGGGAACAATAAAGCTAATGGTGGCGATAACTTGCCCGTCTTTACGTCCGACGCTATAAGTGGCGGCGCGCATTTGAATAGGAGCATCTTTAAAAATATCGGAAAAATTACGAGATTTTCTAGACTGCTCTACAAACTCTTGTTTGCTAATAAAGGTGTACTTGATACTATGTTTTTGATAGGCTTCGTTCTCAAATTCTGCAATCATTTTTGTGAATTCATCTTTATTAAAGGTATTGGCACTGACTTCTAAAATGTCAAATTTTTCCTTTCCGTCTTCAATTAAGACTAAATCAAACTGAGTTTTCAGTACGTGAAACATTTTTTTGACCTTGCTCACTTCAGATAAAGGTAGAACAAGCGCAGTAGAAACTAGGCGGTCGTTAAGAAAGCGAAAGGCTAACTCGGCATCTTCACCCGCCAAGGAGTGATTTTTTAGACATAATGTGCCTTGTTCATATCTGTCAGAGCAATCTTCGAGTACGTGGGCTTTTTGCAAAAAAACCTTGGGCATGCCCACCACATATTGCTTGTAGAGTCGGATTTGTTCACCGGCTAAACTGGGGATACTGAAAATAGTAAATAGAATTAATAATAGAATGCGTTTCATACAGAAAAATCGTTTTAACTTGAGTTATATTGTAAACGCATAAGCCTTTAAATACAATAAAATTAGCCTTTATGAGTAACGCTTGTTTTCACTGCGGACTGGAAGTAACCAGTCGTAATCGCATCCAGATGAATATTGACCAAACACCCCAAGATTTTTGTTGTGTGGGTTGTGCTAGCGTTTGTCAAACAATTCATCAAAGTGGGCTGGGTGAGTTCTACACACAGCAGACCAGCTCGGTTTTGCCGGCAGTGGCACTCGAGTATCCGCTTGAGTTTTACGACGCGCCAGCCTTTCAACAGCCTTTTTTAGAATCGGCACCTTCCGGTGAAAATATTATCACCCTGATTAGCGACACCATTCATTGTGCCGCTTGTGTATGGCTGATTGAAAAAGCCATTGGCTCGTTAGCAGGGGTAAATTGGGTGCGTGCAAATTTAACCGACAAGCGCATTCGACTAAGCTGGAGTGATGGCGATATTCAGCTATCTCAAATCATGCAGCGTTTGGCAGATTTGGGTTATAGCGCCATGCCATTTGAGCAAAATATAGCAGAGCAGTTGGCGAACAAGTCCAATCGGGCCATGCTTTATAGAATTGGGTTTGCCGCCTTTACTATGATGAACTTATTGTGGATTTCTGTTGCCCTATATACCGGTGCCAGCGAAGGTAAGTATCATCAATATTTCCAATGGTTGGGGTTTGCTCTAGCGACGCCCACACTTTTTTATTCAGGATTTGGGTTTTTAAAGAGTGCTTACAACGGGCTTAGAAATGGTCTAATGAATATGGATGTACCCATTAGCATTGGCGCACTGACGACTTATTTTTATTCTGTTTATGTACTGCTTGGCTTTTCGACTAAAGGCGAGGTGTATTTTGATACAGTGGTGAATTTTATTTTTGTAATTTTGATTGGACGCTATTTAGAGGGTTCGGCCAAAAAATCCTCTATTTCAGCGTCTAGCTCTTTGCAGCAACTACAGCCTAAAGTTGCCCTGGTGATTAAAGATAAAGACGAAATTATCACCCCAGTTGGAGCGATTAACATCAATGACAAGGTGCTGATCAGACCGGGTGAGCGAATTCCAGTTGATGGATGTGTGTTTTCAGGCATGAGTGAGGCAGATGAGTCGCTACTCAGCGGTGAATCTAGGCCAGTGGTAAAAAATCTAGGTGATGAGGTGTTTGCAGGGTCGGTTAATGGTCAGGGGGCGTTAGAGATAGTTGTAACCAAAACGCTAAAGCAATCGGTTTTGGGCAAGATTGTGAGCTTGGTAGAAAACACCCAATATAGCAAAAGCGCCATCGTTTGTAGTATTGATAAAATTATTCCGTATTTTGTTGGTGTGACGATATTTCTTGCGCTGGCCACCTTTGTTTATTGGTATCCACATGACTTTGATTTGGCCTTGTTAAGTGCCACGAGCGTGCTGATTATTACTTGTCCTTGCGCCTTTGGATTGGCCACGCCAATGAGTATTGCAGTAGCTAGTGGTGCTGCCATTAAAGAAAAAATGCTGATCAAAAATAGTGACGCCTTAGAGGTGTTAAATCAGGTTGATTGGGTTGTTTTTGATAAAACAGGTACACTGACTTTGGGTGAATTTAAGGTTGAGAAAGTGGTTCACGCTACCGTTAAACAATTAAACAAACAACCCGATTTAATGCAAATTATGGCCAGCATTGAAAAGTATTCAGAGCACCCTTTGGCGCAAGCTATAGTGGTTGAAAACCAACACGCATTGTTAACAACGAATGACTTTCAATCCGCGCCGGGCCAGGGTGTTAGCGCTAGTATCGATGGAGTCTCTTATAAAATCGGCAAATTGTCGTTTGTGGACAGCGGCCAACAGGTGGACACCGACATGCTAAAAAACTCTCAACAAATTGAGTTGCAAGGTTCTAGTTGTATTTGGTGTTCGACTCAAGACCAGGTGCTGGGGTTTGTAGCGTTATCTGATCAGATTAAACCAGATGCCAAAGCTACAATTACCCAACTACTCGCAACTGGCAAACAAGTTAGTATTCTCAGTGGCGATAGCCAAGTGGTGACACAAAAAGTGGCGAAATATTTAGGTATTGAGCATGTGGTGGCGCAAGCGCTGCCAGAAGATAAGGCGAATTATATTAAGCAATTGCAGCAGCATCATCGCGTCCTCATGATTGGCGATGGAGTGAATGATGCACCTGCATTGGTGCGGGCTGATACCAGTATGGCAATTGGCTCTGGTAGTGATGTGTCCATTAATCATGCAGACGTCGTTTTGTTAAAATCAACATTAACCCCAATTTTAACCATGATGAGTTTGGCTCAACGCACCAGTCAAGCCATCAAACAAAACATTACTTTTGCATTGTTGTATAACGCACTCATGGTGCCTTTAGCAATGATGGCAAAGGTAACACCGCTATTTGCAGCTATTGCAATGCCCATTAGTTCACTCATCGTGATTGGCAATGCGGCGCGACTTAGAAAGAAATAAAAACAAACTGATAAAAAATAAAGCGCTACGAGCACAAATAGTATATAATTCGCTCTCTTTTGAGATTTAAACTTATATACAAACATGAAAACAGATATTCATCCTAATTATGACACCGTTAAAGTAGTTTGCTCATGCGGTAACACATTCGATACTCGCTCAACGGTAGGCAAAGAAGAATTACATTTAGATGTATGTTCAAGCTGTCATCCTTTTTACACAGGTAAGCAAAAAATTATGGACAGTGCTGGACGTGTTGAGAAATTTAAATCACGTTTTGGTGCATTCAAAAGATAAAGCGAATGCATTTAAGCAAAAAGCCACATTTATGTGGCTTTTTTTATGCCCGATTGAATAGGATATATAGCCAAATATCGTTATAATTATGGCATTCTTTTTTTATCCATGAGTCTATGTCATTCGATTACCTTAACGCACTATCAAAAAAGCCAACAACACGCACGCCAATTTGGGTGATGCGTCAAGCAGGGCGCTATTTGCCTGAGTATCGCGCTACGCGCAAACAAGCTGGCGATTTTATGAGCTTGTGCAAAAATCCAGAGTTGGCTTGTGAAGTCACCATGCAGCCGATTGATCGTTTTGATTTGGATGCGGCCATTTTATTTTCAGATATTCTTACCATTCCTGATGCGATGGGATTAGGGCTATATTTTAGCGAAGGTGAAGGGCCGAAATTTGAACGACCAATTCAAAACCTGGCAGACATTGAGGCTCTCCCTACAGAAGTCAACAATGATTTGACTTATGTTTTTGATGGCGTTTCCACCATTAAATCTGCTTTAGGCACTCGTGCGCCACTCATTGGATTTAGTGGCAGCCCTTGGACATTGGCCACTTATATGATTGAAGGTGGTAGTAGTAAAACCTTTGCTAAAACCAAGGCCATGCTTTTTAACGAGCCACAAATGTTGCACCTATTATTAGACAAACTCGCCAGCAGTGTCATTGCTTATTTAGATCAGCAAGTGCAAAGTGGCGCGGATAGTTTGATGGTGTTTGATACTTGGGGTGGGGTTTTATCCAAGCAAAATTATCTAGATTTTTCACTGAACTATATGCAAAAAATTGTGAATGGTGTTAAGGCTAAACATCCAAATACACCGATTACTTTATTTAGTAAAAATGGTGGTAAGCATTTGGGTGAAATTGCTGCTACGGGTTGCGATGGTGTGGGTATTGATTGGACAGTAGAGCTGGGTGATGTTGAGCGCCAAATTGGTGATAAAGTCGCCATTCAGGGTAATCTGGACCCCGCAGTTATGTATGCCACGCCTGAAATTATAAGAACTGAAGTTAAAAAAGTGCTAGACCAATTTCAAGGCGATACAGGTCATATTTTCAATTTAGGCCATGGCATTACTCCAGACGTTAACCCAGAGAATATGAAAGTTCTTGTTGATGCAGTGCACGAATTTAGCGCCAAGTAGTCATGTCAAGATTATCATCAGTATTTGCTGACTTGCCAAAAGGGCATAAAGCGTTTATTCCCTTTATTACTGCTGGAGATAGTGGCCTAGATAATACTTATGAGTTAATGCTTACCCTGGTAAAAAATGGTGCCGATATCATCGAGCTTGGCGTGCCTTTTTCTGATCCAATGGCAGACGGCCCTACGATCGCCAAATCTCATGAGCGTGCAGTGGCAGCAGGCGTAAGTTTGAGAGATGTTCTGACTTTAGTGGAAAAATTCAGAGTAGTCAACAATACAACGGCCATTGTATTGATGGGCTACTTAAATCCAATTGAGGTTTATGGCTACCAAGCTTTTGCTAAAGACGCCAGCCGAAGTGGTGTTGATGGTGTGTTAGTAGTGGACATGCCACCTGAAGAAGCGCACGATCTCAAGCAAAATTTAGATGTGACAGGGGTTGATTTTATTTTCCTAGTCGCACCAACAACAACCGATGCACGCATTGAATTTTTGGCAACAATTGCCTCTGGCTTTGTTTACTTTGTCTCTCTCAAAGGGGTAACAGGCGCTGGGCATTTAGATATTGATGCAGTCACCCATAACCTATCCAGAATTAGGCGTCACATTAGCCTGCCGGTTGGCGTAGGCTTTGGTATTAAAGATGCACAAACCGCCAAGGCCATCTCTACTAATGCCGATGCGGTTATTGTTGGATCGTCATTGGTTGCATTTGTTGAACAATATGCAAGCGATAAGGATAAAATGTTAGAAAGCGTTGGAAATTTAGCAAATGAAATTTCTGCTGCCATTAAATAATTAAAACAAGGATTTAGACATGAGCTGGCTAGAAAAAATCTTACCGTCAATTACTAATGTTGTTAAAAAGAATATTCCAGAAGGATTATGGAGTAAGTGTCCAAAATGTGAATCGACTATTTATACTGAGGAGTTGCAAGAGGCGGTATACGTTTGCCCAAAATGTGATTATCACATGCGTATCTCAGCTCGTGTTCGACTTGAAAGTTTTTTAGATGAAAAAGGCCAAGAAGAAATTGCACCAAATCTAGTCGCTGTTGACCCGCTAAAATTTAAAGACCAGAAAAAATACAAAGATCGCTATTTACAAGCGCAAAAAGCCACTAATGAAAAAGACGCGCTGATTGTTAAAACCGGTACTTTAGAAGGCATGCCAGTAGTGGTTGCTGCATTTGAGTTTAAATTTATGGGTGGTTCGATGGGTTCAGTTGTGGGCGAGAAATTTGTCCGTGCTGCCCAGGAAAGTATCAAAACCGGCGCACCTTTAATTTGTTTTTCTGCCTCAGGTGGTGCGCGCATGCAAGAAGGTTTGTTCTCACTCATGCAGATGAGTAAAACTTCATTAATGGTAAAGCTATTAAGCGATAAAAAAGTACCTTTCATTTCCATCTTGACAGATCCAACCATGGGTGGCGTTTCAGCCAGTTTTGCCATGTTAGGCGATATTCATATTGCTGAGCCAAACGCTTTAATAGGTTTTGCCGGCCCTAGAGTGGTGGAGCAGACTGTGCGCGAGGAATTACCTGAAGGCTTTCAACGCAGTGAATTTTTATTGGAAAAAGGTGCTATTGATCTAATCATTCATCGTCACGAATTGCGTAAACAAGTGCACACCCTATTAAGCGCAATGACGTTTAATAATGGCTAACTACTCCATTCATTACAAACTTAGTCATGCAAATGGCGCCTTGGTAGACGAGGCCTGGGATCAACCTTTAGTATTTGAGGTGGGCGATGGCCAACTCGACCCTTGTTTAGAAAAATGCGTACTCGATGCTAAATTAGGTGAATTACAAACCTTTTTACTCGGCGCTTCTGAAGCCTTTGGCGAGTGTTATGATGAGGCTTTCCAGTTTATGCCACGTGATGAGTTTCCAAAAGACTTTAACTTTGAGCTAGACGCAGCAGTTGAATTTGAAACCCCAGCGGGTGATGCTTATGTTGGCTGTATTGACCAAATTGAAGACAACCAGATTCGGGTGAATTTTAATCACCCACTGGCAGGTGCAGATGTGTCGTTTCAAGTTAAAGTCCTTAACATAGCATCGTGAAAATCCTCTTAGCCAATCCCCGTGGATTCTGCGCGGGCGTTGATCGTGCTATTGAAATCGTAGAGCGAGCATTAGCCTTGCATGGCAAGCCGGTGTATGTGCGTAATGAGGTGGTGCATAATAAATTTGTCGTGAATGATCTTAAGTCCAAGGGCGCTATTTTTGTTAAAGAAATTAACGAAGTGCCCGATCAGCAAGTGGTTATTTTTAGTGCGCACGGCGTTTCTCAAATGGTGCGCACTCAGGCACAGCACATTCATGCAACTATTTATGATGCCACCTGCCCTCTAGTTACCAAGGTGCACAAGGAAGTGGCGCGCAAGCAAAAGCAAAATCATCAGGTTGTTTTAATTGGACATAAGGGTCACCCCGAAGTAGAAGGCACTTTGGGACAATCAAGCGAAGGTCGGCAAGTGGTTTTGGTTGAGGATGGCAAAGATGTTGCTCAGTTAAACATTGGCACGGATGACAATATTTCTTACACCACTCAAACAACACTATCAGTAGACGATACTCAGCATATCATTAGCGAACTTAAGGATAGGTTTCCTAATATCAAGGCGCCAAAAAAAGACGACATCTGCTACGCGACTCAAAATCGACAAGATGCAGTTAAAGCTTTAATGCAATCTGCTGATGTGCTATTGGTACTCGGCTCTAGAAATTCCTCCAACTCAAATCGATTACGTGAGATTGCCGATAAAATGAACATCCCCGCTTATCTGATTGACGGCGCAGATGAAATTAAGCAAGATTGGATAAAAAATGCCAATATTGTGGGAGTGACGGCAGGCGCTTCAGCGCCAGAAGTGCTGGTGCAGGAAGTGGTTAATTATTTGTATGATCACGGTGCAGATGAATTGCAAGAAGTAGATGGCGCACAAGAAAACGTGCACTTTCCCGTGCCAGAAGAATTAAGGTAGTGTTATAGGCCTTGCCTATGATGAATTAAATAAAAAACAGGAGAACGAGCAATGGAAAAAACAGCACTCATTTGCGGATCATACGCCTTTGATTCAATTATGGTCTTTCATGACCAATTTAAAAACCACATTTTGCCAGATAAGGTGCACATGTTAAATGTCTCATTTTTGGTGCCCACTATGCGTAAAGAGTTTGGTGGTTGTGGCGGTAATATTGCCTACAATTTACATTTATTGGGTGCTAATTCAATCCCTATGGCAACCGTGGGCGAGGACTTTACACCCTACATGAATTGGATGGAAAAACACCACATGAACACCACGCATATGAAGGTTGTTAAGGATAGTTACACCGGGCAAGCTTTTATTACCACGGATATGGATGATAATCAAATTACCGCTTTTCATCCAGGTGCCATGAGTAATTCGCATGAAAACAAAGTGAGCGATGTAAGTGTGGCAGATATTGGTATTGTATCTCCTGACGGACGCGACGGCATGATTGAACACGCCAAGCAATTTGCAGATGCTGAAATTCCTTTTATTTTTGATCCTGGACAAGGTATGCCAATGTTTTCGGGTGAGGAGCTAATTACTTTTATTGAGCAAGCAACCTATGTAGCTGTTAATGATTATGAATCACAAATGTTGCAAGATAAAAC
>NZ_CAXCCZ010000013.1:0-36514 GCF_963981275.1 uncultured Candidatus Thioglobus sp.
GATGATCCATATGCTGCAGCGAGCAATATTCAGGAAATTATTAAAACCTGTTTCTAGTCTTTAATCCCCTGTACGGGGTATAATTTCGCTTTCGTTATCAATATCTGTTGATAACAATTTTTTATAGTCGCGTAACTCAGTTGGTTAGAGTGCCAGCATGACATGCTGGAAGTCGTCAGTTCAAATCTGACCGTGACTACCACCTTTAAAACCGTTATGTAAAGATGTCGGTCAGGCCTTTTTCCATTGGTTTTTGTTAATATTAGTCTGCTAAAGTTTTACTAAATATCTTCCCACTGCCTTTGCTGATAATATTTTTTCATAAGCTTGTTGAATCTCGTCAAGCGATATTTCATGTGCTAATTTGCCCAGTGTATCAATCTTAAATTCATTGGCAATTTTCTCCCACGCCTGGGTTTTTTTGACTAATGAGCTTTCCACTGAGTCAATGCCAATTAGCCTGACACCTCTTAAGATAAAAGGAAAAACATTAGTATTAAATACAGGTGAAGCGGTTAATCCGCAGCAGGTGGCAACACCGTCATATTTGATTTGTTTTAGGGCTTCAGCTAGTATGTTTCCACCGACTGTGTCAATCACGCCTGAGAATCTTTCTTTGCCCATGGGTTTTTTATTTTCGATATCAAAATCTTTTCTTAATATCACTTCCTTGGCGCCAATTTCTTTTAAGTAATCAATTTGATTTTCCTTGCCAGAAAGTGCAATAACCTCGAATCCTAGCTTGGATAAAATTGCAACAGAGATGCTGCCAACACCGCCCGTGGCGCCTGTTACTAGCACTTCACCATTGGTCACGCCATTGTTTAGTAGTTCATTAACGCTTAAGGCCGATGTTAAGCCGGCTGTTCCATAAATCATCAATTCTCTTAAAGAAATATTATCTGGTTTTTTTACTATCCAAGTGTCTGGAGCCTTTACAAATTCACTATGCCCTCCATCTGTATTCATACCTAAATCATAGCCAGTTATCAAAACTTCATCACCAACTGAAAATAGACTTGATTTGGATTCAGCGACAACGCCACTGACATCAATACCTGTAACATGTGGAAAAACCCGAGTAACACCAGGATTTCCAGCTGAACTTAAAGCATCTTTGTAGTTTAATGATGAGTATGAGGTTTTAATTAAAACCTCACCCTCTACCAGTGTGGGTTGTTCAACTTCCTGAACGCTTGCTACAAATTTTTTATCTTCAATTTTTTCTACTACAAATGCTTTCATTTTATTTTCTACCTTTTTATTAATATTTATTTGGTAATTGTAACTTAAGTGGTTTATCATTGGAAGAACCTACTTTTTTGTAAGGTACTAACCTTTTAGAAACCGATATGATTTAAAGATAAAAAGAAATGAATAATAAAGTTAATGTAGAGCATGAAAAGTGCCCAGTTGAAACGTCAATTGATATTTTAGCGGGAAAATGGAAGATATTAATATTGTGGTATTTGCTATCAGAAACAAAAAGGTTTAGTGAGTTGCAAAAATTAATACCAAGAATAACTCAAAAAATGCTGATTCAAAAGCTTAGGGAGTTAGAGCAAGATGAGATAGTGCATAGAGAGGTTTATCCGGTTGTCCCTCCAAAAGTTGAATATTCATTAACTCCTTATGGACAAAGTCTAAAGCCAATATTGAAATCGCTTTATTTATGGGGTGAGGCGCATAAAGAAAAAGTTACTTAATTATTTGGTTGATGCCATTCACCTTAACTTATCGTATACAATTTATGTCATGAAATTATCACTCTTGTTTTTGTTATTATTGAGCTATGCCACGTTGGCACAGGCTGACTTGTATGATAGAGGCAAGGCGTATTATTATGGTGATGGGGTTGAGCAAAATTATAGCAAAGCTTTCAATGCCTTTTCACTGGCCAGTAAGGCTGGGAATCTAGAGGCTCAAACCGCTTTAGCCCTTATGTATATTGAAGGCAAGGGCTCCAATCAAAACGATGCAAAAGGCGTTGAGTTATTAAACAAATCTGCCAAACAAGAGCATTCTAAGGCTCAGTATTACCTGGGTAGTATGTTTTATCTGGGTATTGGTGTTGAGCGCGATGTGCGAGCTGCCCATCAATGGATTAAAAAAGCAGCCAAACAAGGATATGCAGATGCGCAGTACAATTTATCGCAAATGTATGCAACTGGTGACGGTGTTAAGAAGAATCCACTTTTGGCAAATAAGTGGCGTATTGAAGCGGCAAAATCAGGCAATAGTGATGAGCAGTATCGTCTAGGTTTGGCCTATGCAGATGATGAGGATTATAAACAAGCTTATGATTGGCTGTTAAAGTCAGCTAGCCAAGAGCATGTGCAAGCCCAATATCAATTAGCGCAATTATTTGAACATGGGCGCGGCGTTAGGAAAAGCGCTAAAGAGGCGTTAAATTGGTATCAAAAATCTTTTGATAATGGCAATGTAGAGCTGGCTTATATTTTGGCAAATTATTATGATAAGGGTGTTTACGCCTTGCCTAATTATAAAAAATCACATAAGCTTTATCAGCAGTCCATCAAGCAGGGCAATCTATCAGCTTATTTAGATATTGCCAGGCATTATGAATTGGGCCAAGGTGTTAAAACTGATTTAACCAAAACTTACAGCTTCGCTATTGCTGCTGCAAGAAAGGGCTATCAGCCAGCTTGGCGAAAAGTAGCTGACTTGTATTTACAAGGTAAGGGAGTTGGGCAGTCTGTTAAAAAAGCCAAATATTGGCTTAAAAAATTATCAAATTCTGGAGATATTCAAGCCATCAAGGATCTAAAGGATTTATAAAAATGGGATAAATCGCCCAGTTTTTTGTTGATATGCTGGGTAGCTTTTAAAGCGTTTTGTTAGTAGTTTTTCTTCAAGATTAGATTTTAAGATTAAATCAATAAATAGAATTAACATAACCCCTTGTGAAAAGTGGTGAGCATTACTCAGCATTAGTGCCAAGCAAAATAGCAAAACACTGGTGTACATCGGATGCCTAATAAATTGATAAATACCGCTTGTTCTAAGTTGGTGATTTTGTTTTAGGCCAGGTGTTATGTTTAGGTTGTTAAACTTCATATTAAATACAGCAATTAGCCCGATTAACAAAGCTAAGTGTACAAGAGCTATCTCTATAAAGCCAAAGTATTCATACTGGGCATTAAACATTAAGTAAATAATACAGCTGAATTGGATAACAACGTAAATCATGATTGGGTAGGATAGTTATAATAAGCTTATTATCTCAAATTATTAACCTTAGAAATGCAAACACCTTACGATATTGTTATAATTGGCTCAGGCCCGGCAGGACTGAGTTTTGCTTGCTCCATGCTAGAGCTTGGTATCAAGGTTCTGTTAATTGAGCGCTCAAATTTTGAATCTATTTCAAATCCAAAAGAAGATGGTAGAGAGATTGCATTAACGCACTTATCACTTAAAATCTTAAAAAAATTAGGTGTTTGGGAATTAATCGACCAATCTCAAGTTGCCCCATTAAAAGAGGCTAAAGTATTTGATGGAGATTCGCCGTCACTACTTAATTTTAAGCCAGATCAAAAAAATATTGATGCATTAGGCTATTTAGTGCCAAACCACTTAATCCGCCAAGCGCTTTTTGATCGAATCAAAGACGCAGATAATATTGATCTTAAAACTGATGCCATGGTTAGTGATGTTAAGCAGCAGAAAAATAATGCACAAGTTATTCTTGAAAATGGTGATATTATTGATGCAAAATTAGTCATTGCAGCGGACTCTCGTTTTTCAGAAATTCGTCGAAAAGTCGGTATTCCTACACTAATGAAAGATTTTTCCAAAGTTATGATTGTGACTAAAATGACTCATGAAAAGCCTCATCATAATATCGCTCTAGAGTGTTTTGATTATGGAAAAACACTGGCCTTGTTGCCAATGGTAGGTAGTGCGTCTTCTGTAGTTCTAACGGTCAAGACCAATGAATCTAAAAAAATGCTAGACATGAGTGATGCTGAGTTTAATAAATTTATCACACATTTTTTCAAGCATGAATTTGGTGAAATGACTCAAGCAGGAGTAAGACATTCTTACCCGCTAATTGGCACACATGCGCAAACATTCATTGCGCAGAGATTTGCGCTTATTGGGGACGCTTCTGTTGGTATGCATCCAGTGACTGCTCACGGCTTTAATCTGGGCTTAAGAGGTCAAGACATACTGGCTAATTTAGTTAAAGAGGCGCTAGATCATGGGCAGGATATTGGCTCTGATGCGTTATTAAAATTATATGAAAAAAAGCATATTAACCTAACAAGGCTAATGTTCTTTGGCACTAATGGAGTTGTGGCGTTATTCACTAATGATGCACCTGTTATTAAGCAAGTGAGAAGAATAGTCTTAAAAATTGCAGAGCACTTTCCGCCTGTTAAGTATTTAATTTCGCAGCATTTGACCGAAGCCAAGAAGAGTAAATTCCTTCCTTTCTAATGAGTATCGATTTACAAAAACTTAGGCGTGAATTTACCAGTAATGGCCTGTCACGCACTCAAATGGATAAAAACCCTTTTGTCCAGTTTGAGCAATGGATAAAGCAGGCTAGTGATGCTGATTTGACCCTGCCAAATGCCATGAGTTTGGCCACTAGTGATGCTGATGAAGTCAGCCTTAGAACAGTTTTGTTAAAGTCGTTTGACGAGCAGGGGTTTGTATTTTTTACTAATTATAATTCAAAAAAATCTCGCCAAATTAAATCTAATCCCAATGCAGCTTTACTTTTTCCATGGTTAGATCTGGAAAGACAAGTCAAGATTTCAGGTCGAGTGGAAAAAATCTCAACACTGGATTCTATTAAATACTTTTCATCTCGTCCAAAAGACTCTCAATTAGGGGCTTGGGCTTCGAACCAGTCAAGTGAGTTATCATCAAGACAAGCTTTGTTAATGCAGTTTGAAGCCATGAAAAGTAAATTTAAACAAGGCGAGGTGCCGTTGCCAGATTTTTGGGGAGGGTATCGCGTTGTTCCCCATAGGATTGAATTCTGGCAGGGGAGAGAAAATCGATTACACGATCGACTTGTCTATCTTAAACAGGGTGAGAATTGGGCAATTGAGCGCCTAGCGCCGTAAGTTCTTGATAACCGCTTGAGTATCAGGTTTTTTTTCGGTCCAAAATTCAAAACTACTGGCCGCTTGCTCAACCAACATGCCCAGTCCATCGGCAATAATTGAGGCGTTATTCTCTTTAGCCCAAGTCATAAATGGTGTTTGCTGTCCATACATCAAGTCATAGCAAATAGCGCCATGAGCACAGCCATTGGCGATATCAGGCATTTTTCCATCCAATGAGGCACTGGTTGCATTAATAATAATATCGATTGGATCTGATTTGATTTTATCCAGCCCAAAGCCGCAAGTAGAGCCATATTTTGAAAAGTCATCTGCTAATTTTTCTGCTTTACTTGCCGTTCTATTGGCAATCATAACTCGACTTGGTTGCTGCTGAAGCAATGGGAGAACGATACCCTGTGTTGCTCCGCCAGCACCGAGAATAAGTATTTTTTTATTTTTAAGTGACAAGCCTAGATTTTGAATTAGGTCATTAACCAGTCCCAATCCATCAGTATTCTCACCAATCAACCGATCTTCTTGCACTTTGATTGTATTAACGGCGCCAGCCATCTTTGCATTTAAGGTAAGCTCAGTGGCCAGCTCAAATGCATCAATTTTAAAAGGGACGGTAATGTTAAATCCATCTCCTCCCGACGCGACAAATCGTTGGGCCTCTTGTGAGAAGTTGCCGATAGGCGCCAGAATTTTGGTGTAATTAACCTGGGTAGCAGTTTGCTGTGCAAACTGAGCATGAATGGCAGGAGATAGGCTGTGTTCTATAGGATTGCCAAATACTGCTAAATTGTACATAAATTTACTCTGGTTACTTTGTCTCTGACTGCTTGACTTCGGGCTGTTTTACTGCCGCAGGAGTAGGTTCTGTTTTTTGACTAGCATTTTGAGTGTTAGCTTCAAGCTTTGGCTTATTTGCTAACTCGACAGCAGGACTCTTAGGCATAGTGTTTTCTTGAGCATTGTTTTGCTTATTGCTTTGGTTTTGTTGTTTTTCTTTGTTTTGCTGCTTAGCAGGTTGCTTGTTAGCTTGTTTCTTTGGCTGAGCTTTTTGCTGCTTAGCAGGTTGTTTGTTTCCTTGTTGTTTTTCCTTGTTTTGCTGCTTAGCAGGTTGTTTATTAGCTTGTTTCTTTGGCTGAGCTTGTTGTTGCTTTGCCTTATTTTGCTGATTTTGATTGGTAGGCTTGTTCTTATTACGGTTTCGATTACGGTTTCGATTACGGTTTTTGTTATTAGAGTTTGCTTTTTTCTTATTAGGTTTGTTTTTATTTTTACCAAATATTGCTGCCTTAATTCTTGCAAATAAAGAAGGTTTCTGCACTTCTTTTACACGCTCAGGTACGCGGGTTTTTGGTCGATTCATGTTTATTTCTGGAATCTCAGATTCATCTGCTAGTCCGTTTTCAGCTAAGGTTTGTTGTGGCTTAGAGATGCCTTGATAGCTTTTGTGTTGAGATTTTTTACTCCCTTTTTGTTTATTGATGCTAAAGTTAGGAAATTGCATGTAAGGATTGGGTAGTAGTGTTATTTTGACACCATGTTTAGCTTCTAATTTTGCAATATCTTGACGTTTTTCATTCAGAATATAAGTGATTACTTCAACACTTGATTGGATTGTAATTCTTGAGGTTTGATTGCTGGCATTGCAACCATCTTCAAGTTGTCTAAGAATTGAAAGTGCCAGTGTTGGAATGGTTGGCGTTGTGCCACGACCATGACAAGCTGAGCAAGATTTTTCAACAGATTCAGTGACTGAGCTCATGAGGCGCTGTCTAGACATTTCAAGTAGGCCAAATTTAGAAATATTACCAATTTGAATGCGTGCACGATCTGACTGTGTTGCTGTTTCCATGGCTTTTTCAATAGCCTGGCGATGCTCTTCAGTAGCCATATCGATAAAGTCAATAACAACAAGTCCACCAATGTCGCGTAGTTGTAGTTGAAGGGCGATTTCTTTAGCTGCTTCTAAGTTGGTATTGTAGGCAGTTTCTTCAATGTCAGAGCCTTTAGTTGCTCGTGCGGAGTTAATGTCAACAGCGGTTAGAGCCTCTGTTGGGTCAAATACAACAGTTGCACCAGTGCGTAATGTAACTTCACGGTTAAATACGCTCTGTACTTGACTTTCAACACCCATATGGTTGAATAATGAATGTTCACTTACATCGAAAAATTTAATACGATCAAGGTACTGAGGTAGTACAAAGCTCACAAACTCTTTGGCATTTTGGAAGGCTTCTAACTCATCAATAATCACACTATCAGTATCAGAGCGTAGGTAGTCGCGTAGTGTGCGAATAATGATATCGCTCTCTTGATAAATCAAGAAGGGTGAAGGGCGTTTTTCCGCTGCTGTATTGATTGATTTCCAAAGATCAGATAGGTAATCAACTTCCCATTGTAACTCTTCTAGGCTTTTACCACTGCCTGCTGTACGTATGATAAGGCCTGAATTTTTAGGCATGACAATTTTGCCAATAATTTCTTTTAAAGATTGCCTATCGGATGAAGTAATTTGACGTGAAATTCCGTGACTTTTTGGATTATTCGGTGTCAAAATCATATAGGCACCAGCCAAATTGATATAGGTGCTTAGTGCAGCACCCTTGTTGCCACGCTCTTCTTTTTCAACCTGGACAATGATTTCCTGCCCTTCTTTAAGAACATCTGAAATAGTAAGCTTAGAGCCTTTTGGCGTAGCGCCATTGTAAAGTGATTCTGCAACTTCTTTAAAAGGCAAGAAGCCTTGTCTTTCTTTGCCGTAATCAACAAATGCAGCTTCTAATGATTGCTCTACTCGTGAGATTTTCCCGCGATAGATATTGCCTTTAGTCTTCTTATTAAGACTGGTCTCAATGTTAAGTCCAGTGAGTTTTTTGTTCTTGACAACACCAACTCTGATTTCTTCCTTGTGAGTGGCGTTGATTAAAATATGATTCATGGTTAAGTCCTTGTAGTGGAGGACTTATGTGCGTACATAGGTAATCAATACTAACGTATCGATTTGATATTAA
Organism: uncultured Candidatus Thioglobus sp.; assembly: GCF_963981275.1. Taxonomy (NCBI): domain Bacteria; kingdom Pseudomonadati; phylum Pseudomonadota; class Gammaproteobacteria; family Pseudothioglobaceae (SeqCode); genus Candidatus Thioglobus; species uncultured Candidatus Thioglobus sp. The sequence continues at coordinate 8,108 of NZ_CAXCCZ010000013.1, forward strand.
AGTGTGATTTGTGTTCATCATAAATGATAAAAAACCTTTCTTTATAAGGGTTTTAAGACCCTTTTCAGGCGTTTCTGCTCTGTCGCAGAAAGCCATGAATTATTCTCTTATGTGGCAACAATAAGCCCAAAATATTATCAAACTTCTGTGGTTTTTTTCTTAGCACGGAAGCGTTTGTAAATTCTTTTAGCTGATAAAAATTAAATATCAAGCCCTTTTATTATAACACAAATATTGTCACCATATATTCTCAAGGTTTTTATATTTAAAGTTTTTATTGGTTTAAACTGCGTCCACCATCAACCGCAATAATTTGACCGGTAATGTAATCTGATTGTGCTAAAAATAAAACTGTATTAGCAATGTCAGTAGCGGCACCTTGTTTGTTTAGAGCGATTTTATTGAGCATAGATTGTTTTTGATCATGACTTAATTCAGCCTCATTCTCAGGCCATAAAATAGAGCCTGGAGAGACGCCGTTAACTCGAATATTAGGTGCCAACTCTTTAGCCAAGGTTTTTGTCATCATGGCAATGGCTGCTTTAGAAATATTGTAAATTGTGTGATTTTTCAGTGGCCTATCTCCATGAATATCAACAATATTAACAATAGACCCTTGATTCTCTGATAATTTTTTACTCAGTGTGCTTGATAAAAACAATGGCCCCATTAAATTAGTATTCATCGTGGTTTGATAATCAGATAAGGTTAAGCTGTTAATTGGCGTTGGGTAGAAAACAGAAGCGTTGTTGACGAGTAAGTCTAGTGATTCAATGGTTTGGCACAATTGCTCAATATCTTTGATATTGGAAAGCTCAGCTTGTATTGTTCTCGCAGAATTGGCACGGATTAAATTAAACTCATTGGCCAAATTTTCGGCGTCGATAGAAGATGTGTTGTAATGAATAATAATCGTAAAATTTGCCTCATGCAATGTGCGACAAATTTGTTGACCAATGCGGTGTGCACCACCTGTGACTAATGCTGTTTTCATATAAAATATCGTTGTGATGAAATTGAACGAAGTAATTAAAAATACTATTATACAAAATCAAGCGCCCATAGGTTTCGATGAATTTATGCAGTTGGCGTTGTATTATCCTCAATTGGGCTATTATCGCTCTGGATCGGAAAAATTTGGTGAAAAAGGTGATTTTGTCACTGCTCCTGAGACATCTGACTTATTTGGCTTTTGTCTAGCAAGGCAATGTGCCCAGGTTTTAAATGGTGATAATGATATTTTAGAATTTGGCGCGGGGAGTGGTGTGCTTGCTGCCCAGGTTTTGTTTGAGTTGGGGCGTTTAGAGTGCTTACCAAAGTGTTATTATATTTTGGAATTAAGCGGTGAATTACAACATCGACAACAGCAAACTATTGCCAAAGCATTGCCAGAATTATTAGAACGTGTTGTTTGGCTGGATAAACTACCAGAGCGTTTTAATGGTGTGGTGATTGCTAATGAGGTGTTAGATGCTATGCCTGCTAAGCGCCTTATACAGAAACAAGGGAAGTTTCATGAACTCTGTGTTGATCTTGATAAGGATCAGTTGAATTGGAGGTCGGATGAGACTGTTTTTGAAAAATCAGCTATTAAATTACCAGTCAACGTTGTTGAAGGCTACACCACTGAAATTAATCCAAGGGCAATGGCGTGGATTGATTCGTTATACGGAGCTCTTGATGAGGCGTTAGTTCTGCTGATTGATTATGGTATGCATAGAGATGAATATTTTCACCCGCAAAGACTGGATGGCACGCTTCGGTGCTATTATCAGCACAAGGCTAGCGACAACCCTTTTGTGTATATTGGTGAGCAGGATATTACCACTTCGGTTAATTTTTCAGATATAGCGGATCAGGCAAAATCTTCAGGTTTTCAGGTGGCTGGGTATGCAACTCAAGCGTTATTTCTAATCTCATTGGGTATTGATGAGTATCTGCTCACTGAGAAAGACAATGATCAGCGTATCAGTTTGGCGCAGCAAGTCAAGCAGTTGGTTTTGCCGAGTGCCATGGGGGAAAGTTTTAAAGTTTTAGCTTTAAGCAAGTCGATCAACGTAAAATTAAATGGATTTAAAGAACAAGACTTGAGTCATAAGTTGTAAACTTGTTATTATTATGGATTTCATTCAAACAATCGTATTATCTCTCGTTCAGGGACTAAGTGAATTTTTGCCAATTTCCTCTTCTGCGCATTTAATTTTAGTGCCTAAATTGGTTGATTGGCCTGATCAAGGCCTAGCATTTGATGTGGTTGTACACTTAGGCACATTAAGTGCCATTGTGTTTTATTATCGAGCTATTATTCGTCTACTTATTCAAGATTTTTTCTATTCGGTTGTTAAGATTCAGACAGTTGGCCAATCCAAAATGGCTTGGGGTGTGTTGCTTGGTACAATTCCAGTTGGATTGGCGGGTTTAATATTCAAAGACTTTATCGAATTAAATTTACGCTCAACTGAAATTATTGCTTATTCAACCCTGGTATTTGGTTTGTTGCTGGGTTTTTCGAGCTGGGTTAATGCTAATAATCAACAGCCTAGATCCGAGCTAAGTTGGAAAGATGTGGGATTTGTGGGGGTAATGCAAGCCCTGGCACTAATTCCTGGAACATCTAGATCCGGCATTACTATTACAGCAGGATTGCTGATTGGACTGTCCAAGAATATGTCAACCCAGTTTGCTTTTTTACTTTCTATCCCTGTTATTACGCTCTCGGCTTTACTCATGTTGTTGGACCTATATCAACAACCTCAAGTGGTTGATTGGCCTATGCTTATTATTGGGTTTTTAGTGGCGGCAGTTAGTGCATATTTCACGGTAGTATTTTTTATTAAATTATTAGACACTATTGGCTTGGTGCCTTTTGTTGTTTATCGAATTGTTTTAGGAGTGTTATTATTAGCAATCTAGTCCCGCAACCAATTTATAGAAAAGACTATAAACCGAGCAATTACTTAATTCATACAACAGAGCTTAGTTTTGATCTGCGCGATGATGAGACTTTGGTGAGCTCAAAAATCCATTTTTACAAAAATCCAAAATATCAGGCAGGTGACAACAGTCTTTTTTTAGACGGCATTGATCTTGAATTAATTTCTCTTGTCATAGATGGCGAGCGCGTTGATTATGAACTAAGCGATAAAGGCGTGCAGCTGCGTCATTTAAAAGGTGAGTTTGTTCTAGAGATTGTGAATCGTATTCATCCTGAAAACAACACCAGTTTAAACGGCTTGTACCAATCTAGTGGTAATTACTGTTCACAATGTGAGGCGCATGGTTTTAGGCAAATAACGTATTATTTAGATAGGCCTGATGTTCTAAGCGTATTCACAACACACATTAAGGCAGAGGCAGGTCGTTATCCCGTATTACTAAGTAATGGTAATTTATCAAGTGCATCTCCAGGTCAAGCGACTTGGCATGATCCAACACCTAAGCCGTGTTATTTGTTTGCGTTGGTGGCTGGAGACTTTGCTGTATTAGAAGACCATTACACCACACTTTCTGGTCGAGAAGTGGCGCTTAAAATTTATGTTGAAAAGCATAACATTGGCAAAACTCAGTTTGCCATGGATTCACTCAAGCGCTCATTCGCTTGGGATGAATCACGCTTTAATTTAGAGTACGATCTGGATATCTACATGATTGTTGCGGTGGATGATTTTAATATGGGCGCCATGGAAAATAAAGGGTTGAATATTTTCAATTCAACCTTTGTTTTGGCTGACCCAAAAACCGCTACTGACAAAGATTTTATTAATGTTGAAGCGGTGATTGGCCATGAATATTTTCATAATTGGACAGGCAACCGAGTCACTTGTCAGGATTGGTTTCAGTTAAGCCTTAAGGAGGGGTTGACTGTTTTTAGAGATCAGGAGTTTACTTCTGATTTACACTCTCGATCCATTAAGCGCATTGAAGATGTGAATGCTTTACGCACATTTCAATTTGCTGAAGATGCCGGACCTATGAGGCATCCTGTTAGGCCTGAGAGCTACATAGAAATGAATAATTTTTATACGCTAACGGTCTATGAAAAAGGTGCGGAAGTAATTCGCATGATTCATAGTTTTTTGGGTGAGGTAGGTTTTCAAAAAGGCATGAAGCTTTATTTTGATCGCCATGATGGCGATGCGATCACAATTGATGATTTTGTATCAAGCATGAGTGACGCTAATGAATTCGATTTTTCCAAATTTATGACGTGGTATTCTCAACCGGGTACACCAACGATAAATATCAAAACAGATTATGATGAGAAAAATGAATGTTTTTATGTTGAGGTTGAACAAGATAATGAATTTGACTATTTTCTTCCGCTTAACTACGCCTTGTTAGATGATCAGGGCAGTACACTAAAAGAGGGTGTATTAACAATCCAACAACAAAAGCAGACGTTTGTTTTTGATCAAATAAAGTCAATGCCAATACCTTCTTGGTTGCGAGGGTTTTCTGCGCCAATTCACTTGTTGTCGGATTTAACCTTTGAGCAACAAATATTCTTAGTAGGACATGATAGTGATGCTTATGTTGTCTGGGATAGTGCGCAACAGATTTGGCTGTCATTAATCCTAACGCCCAACACAGCCCGTGAGCTGTTATTTTTTAATGCTATTGAAAAGCTTGTTCAAACTAGGCAAGATAAATCCTTGGTGAGTGAGATTTTAACCTTACCTTCTGAGCGATTTTTACATCAAAAAGTTGTGGTGATTGATGTGTTTGATATTCACCAAAAGCGTGAAGAAATGGCCAGTAAGGTATTGGGTCGATTTAAATCTTTATTGCTAGAGACGTATCATTCTTTGAACCATGCCAAGGTCTACCAGCTAACACCTGAGGCGGTGGGAGAGCGATCTTTGAAAAATACTTGTCTTTATTATCTTAGCAAGGATAAAGGCTCTAACCCTGATCTGGCTCGCACTCAATTTGAGCAGGCAAATTGTATGACGGATCAGATTGCAGCATTTAGCGCGTTAGTTGCTAGTGATAACTCTTATAAAAAACAGGCGATATCAAATTTTTATCAAACATTTGAGCAGGATGTCCAAGTAATGGATAAGTTTTTTGCTGTTCAGTCTACTTCACCATTAGCCACAGTTGCTGATATTAAACAGCTAATGGAGCATGAGTTGTTTTCTTTTAATACACCAAATCGATTGCGTAGTGTGATTGGTGGCTTTACTCAAAACTACATTAATTTTCACAACCAATCAGGCTATGAGTTTTTTACCGATATTATTTTAAAGTTGAATCAGTCGAATCCGCAAATTGGTGCGCGTCTGGTTTCGGTTTATAACCATTGGGGGCGTTTTACGCCAGTACTAAAGCAACTGCAAAAACAACAACTGGAGAGAATTATTCAAAGTGATGATTTGTCTAATGATATTTTTGAAATTGTTCAAGCGGCATTGAAGTAATGTTAAAACTTAAACAACTGACTGACTTATTAACTGCGCAAAGGTTAACCGTAGCTGTGGCTGAATCTTGTACGGGTGGCGCACTCTGTTCTTTGTTAACCAGTCAAAGTGGCTCGTCTGTATATTTTGATCGAGGATTTATCACCTATAGCAACCAAGCCAAAATTGATATGCTGGGTGTATTGAAAAATACTTTAGAGGAGTTTGGGGCGGTAAGCGAGCAGACTGCTGGGCAGATGGCGAGTGGCGTTATTAATCAAGCAAAGACAGGTGTTTCGGTTTCTATCACCGGTATTGCTGGACCGCAAGGTGGTAGTCAAGAAAAACCAGTGGGCATGGTTTGTTTTGGTTTTTGTATTTTGGGCGCGTGTTTTACCTCTACACAAAATTTTGCAGGCAACAGACAAGATGTTGTTAATGCTAGTATTGATTTTGTATTAACCACACTGATTGATGAACTCTCAAGCTAGATTTTCAGTTGCACCAATGATGGATTGGACCGATCGCCATTGTCGATATTTTTATCGTTTAATGTCTAAAAATGCACAGCTTTGGACTGAAATGGTAACGGCTAAAGCTATTATTCATGGTGATAAAAATCGCTTGCTTGATTACAACGCACAAGAGCATCCGCTGGTATTGCAATTGGGCGGTAGCAACCCTAAAGAGATGGCAATCGCTGCTAAGGTTGGGCAAGAGTGGGGTTATGACGAGGTTAACATTAATGTTGGTTGTCCATCAGATCGAGTGCAATCGGGGAGTTTTGGCGCTTGTCTTATGCAGACACCAGAGACCGTTGCCAAATGTATTGAGTCAATGGGTGAGGTGATAGACATTCCACTTAGCGTTAAATCTCGTATTGGTGTGGATGATATGGAGAGTTATGATGAGCTAAGTCATTTTATTGAAACCGTACATAAAGCAGGGTGTAATAATTTTGTTATCCATGCTAGAAAGGCTTGGCTTCAAGGGTTAAGTCCTAAGGAAAATAGAACGGTACCACCTCTGAATTATGACTGGGTGTATCAACTTAAACAAGATTTTCCACAGTTAACGATTGGCATTAATGGCGGTATAACATCGCTCAATCAGGTGAATGAACACCTGCGCCATGTTGATAGCGCTATGTTGGGTAGGGCGGTTTATCATCAGCCTTATTTACTTGCTCAGGTTGATCAAGAGATTTATCAGGACCATCATTCAACCACCTCTCGAGAGCAAATATTATTAAAATTTATTGAATATATGAAGCAGCAACAAACTAACCTGGTACCCATTAGGTCTATGACTCGACACATTTTGGGTTTGTATCATGCACAACCCAATGCCAAAAAATTTAAACGCTTGTTAAGTGGCAAGGTGGTCTCAATAGAGCATTTATATCAATGGCTAGATGAGGGAGAGACGCATGTCGAATTTTGATTTTTTTGCCAGTATTGATGTGGGAACCAGCAAAATTGCCGTTCTTATTGCTGACATTGAGGATAATAAATTCCATGTAATTGGTCATGCAATTGGTTCATCTTCAGGTGTTAAAAATGGAGTTATTGTTGATGTTGATAGCGCTTCACAAGCCATTCGAAAGGTAGTTGATAAGGTTAACAAAAAGTGTAGACGCAAACCTAAATTTATTGATATTAATGTCTCTGATTTGCATTTGAGTAGTAGTAATCAAAACCGACCAATTAGTTTTAATGGAAAGCGAAAAATTATCACTAAAGAAGACGTTTTGCAGGCGATCCAAAACTCTTCAGCAGGTACGGTTGCGACAAACAAAAAAAATCTTGAGGTTATCGTTAACAACTTTACTGTAGATGACCAGATTGAAACTTCTCCAATTGGAATGGAGGCTGAGGTTTTGGGTGCCCAAGTGCATCTTGCTTCGGTATCTAATCAAGCTATTAACAATATTAGTCATAGCCTTATTCCAAGTGATTTAGGCGCTGATAAAATCATTCTTGATTCGATTGCTAGTAGTGCAGTTTGCATTAATCAAGAAGACAAAGACAATGGGGTTTGTTTATTAGACATTGGTGCGGGTGTGACAAATATTTCAGTTTTTGTCAAAGGTGGTGTTGTTTTTAGCCAGGTGTTTAACATGGGTGGTAATAGAGTTACTAATCATATTGCTCAAGCGTATAACACCTCGTTTGATGAGGCCGAGCGCTTAAAAATAGAATATGGCATGATGCAATTAGATTCAACAATCCAAGATCGTTTAATTAGGTTTGAACAGATTGACTCTATTGAAGAGCACTATCTATCGCTCCATGAGTTGATTATGGTGATTGAAAAACCTTATAAAGAAATTTGTACACTGGTTAAAAAGAGATTAAAGAGTGAGAAGCTTGACAGATCTTTGAAGGCTGGATTGGTGGTGATTGGTGGCGCTAGCAAAATAGAACACTGTGAAGCTTTTTTGCTAAAAGAATTTCGTGCGCGCACCAGAGTTGCCAAAATTAATCGAGAATTAGTCAGTGGTAATGAGAAAATTTTAACAGATATCTCGTACTTTTCTGCACTCGGCTTGCTAGCCTGCAATACACCTAAATCTTATTTACAAGAGCCAGAACAAGTACAAAAAGGTGGCTTGTTTGGTACAATGCAAGAATTATTTAAGTTATAAGTGTCATGATTAAACAAAGAACCATTAAAAAGACAGTCAAGGCTAGAGGTATTGGTATTCATAGTGGCAGTGTAGTCAACATGACATTGATCCCGGCTGAGATCGATCACGGCGTTGTATTTAGACGCATGGATGTGGGTGGAAAGTTAGTGCGAGCACACAATGCGTTTGTTAATGAGGTGGTACTATCAACAGGGCTTGAAAATCAAGGGGTAAAGGTATCTACAGTTGAGCATTTAATGAGTGCTTTTTCCGCGCTAGGTATTGATAATGTTTTGGTTGAGCTTGATTCTTTTGAGGTGCCGATTATGGATGGATCGTCGGCACCCTTTGTATTTTTGGTACAGTCAGCTGGCATTGAAGAACAAGAAGAGCATAAGCGATTTTTTGTCATCAATGAAACGGTGCGTGTTGAAAATGGTGATTCTTGGGCTCAAGTGTCCAAGCATGATGGATTTAAGGTTTCCTTAGAAATTAATTTTGACCATAAGAAAGTAAAAGAAAGCGGCCAACAATTGAGTATTGACTTTTCACAACAGTCTTATTTAAAAGAAATTTCTCGCGCTCGAACTTTTGGCTACATGAAAGACGTAGAAATGATGCAAAGGCAAAACTTAGCTTTAGGTGCGAGTATGGATAATGCGATTGCACTGAGTGATGACGATGTGCTGAATGAAGATGGTATGCGTTATCAAAATGAATTTGTTAAGCATAAAATTTTAGATATTGTTGGTGACTTGTATTTACTTGGCTCTAATTTAATTGGTCATTATGAAGGTTATAAGACAGGACACCTGCTAAATGACCAGTTGTTATCAGCCATTTTAGAGCGTCCTGATACTTGGTCAATTGAGACCTTCGAAGAAGAAAATTCGCCAATTCAATTCTATTCAGAAGATTGGCAAAATTCCTTGTAATAGTCAGTATATTCTAGCATTTCATTTGGTATAATCGACAAGTTTTTTATACCCAGCTAAAATAATGAAATTAAACGGTGCGCAAATACTTGTAAATAGCCTTAAAAAAGAAGGTGTTAGTCATATTTTTGGCTATCCAGGTGGTGCTGTCCTGCATATCTATGATGCGCTGGATGCTTGCGATGAAATCAAACATATTTTAGTTCGCCATGAGCAAGGTGCAGCACATGGTGCAGATGGCTATGCGCGAGCAAGTGGCAAGTGTGGAGTTACTTTAGTAACCAGTGGCCCTGGTATTACAAATGCAGTAACAGGCATTGCCACGGCTTACATGGATTCAATTCCAATGGTTATTATCTCTGGTCAAGTGCCATCAGCCTTAATTGGTAATGATGCTTTCCAAGAGGTTGATGCAGTTGGCATTACTCGTTCGTGTGTTAAGCATAATTTTCTGATTAAAGACATTAGTCAAATTGCTAGCACAATTAAGAAAGCGTTTCATATTGCCACAACGGGTAGACCAGGCCCTGTACTTATTGACATTCCAAAAGATATTACTATTGCTACCATTGAAGAGCAGTCTTATCCAGAAAAAGTTGAAATGCGCTCATATCAGGTAGTTGGCCGTGCAGATGCTACTCAAATTTCAACAGCAGCAACTCTTATTGCTCAGGCAAAAAAACCAATTATTTATGCAGGCGGTGGTTGTGTTATTGGCAACGCTGACCAAGAGCTTAGGGAGTTTACGCGTAATCTAGGCTTTCCAATTACTCAAACATTAATGGGTCTTGGTGCTTATCCAGCAACTGATAAACAGTCATTAGGTATGTTGGGTATGCACGGTACTTATGAGTCAAATATGGCCATGCACGGTTCTGATTGCGTTATTGCTGTGGGCGCAAGATTTGATGATCGAGTGACTGCCAATATTGATAAATTTTGTCCAACGGCAAAAATTATTCATATTGATATTGATCCAGCATCTATCTCTAAAAATGTAGCAGTAGATGCTCCAATTGTTGGCGATGTTAAATCTGTGTTGGTTGATCTTATTACAGCTATGAAAGATAGGTCAACTCAAAATATTGATTCTTGGTGGCAACAAATTGACAAGTGGCGTAGCGTTGACTCTATGGCCTATGCAAATAAGCCGGGTGTGATTAAGCCTCAGCGTGTAATCGAAGCATTATATGAAGTAACCAAGGGTCAATCGATTGTCACCTCTGATGTTGGTCAGCATCAAATGTGGGCAGCGCAATATTACCCATTTGACGAGCCTCGTCGCTGGATTAACTCTGGCGGATTGGGCACAATGGGTTTTGGATTACCTGCTGCCATGGGTGCAAAACTTGCTTGTCCTGATTTGGACGTAGCTTGTGTAACAGGTGAAGGAAGTATTCAAATGATGACACAAGAGTTGTCAACCATGTTGCAATATGCCACACCTGTTAAAATTATTAATCTAAATAATGGCTATTTAGGCATGGTGCGTCAGTGGCAAGAGTTTTTCTATGAAAAACGTTATTCAATGTCTTACATGGAAGCACTACCTGATTTTGTTAAATTAGCAGAGAGTTATGGTCACATGGGGATTAAAGTAGAGCAAGAGTCTGATCTGATACCTGCTCTGATTGAGGCGTTTAAACAAAAAGATAGAACTGTATTTTTAGATATTATTACCGATTCTTCAGAAAATGTTTTTCCAATGATTCCATCAGGCGCAGGACATAATGAAATGTTGCTTGCAGGTAGAGATGAAATGGCTAGCACGAATGATGCAGGCTTAAACTTGGTATAAGTATGAGACATATAATTTCAATACAATTAGAAAATGAAGCAGGCGCACTATCAAGAGTGGCAGGGTTGTTTTCTGCACGTGGTTTTAACATTGAATCTTTAACCGTTGCAGCTACCAATGACCCAACACTTTCAAGAATGACAATCGTTAGTGTGGGTGATGACGGAATTATTGAGCAAATTGTTAAACAAGTTTATAAATTAGTTGATGTGGTCAAGGTAACAGATTTAACCGCTACTGAGCACATTGAGCGTGAACTATTACTGGTTAAAATTAGTGTTGCTATCGATACTCAAGCAAAAGTAGATTCTCAACTTGATCATTTTGGTGCCAAGATAATTGACGTGGCAGAGGATGCGTATATTGTTGAGCTAGCTGGAAAAAGTCAAAAAATTAATGATTTTCTAAATGCATTCAATGCAGAGCAAATCATAGAGGTTTCTAGAACAGGCGTGACCGGCGTTTGTCAGAAAATATAAAGTTAAATAAATAGACGTGAATTAACGTTTTACATAGAGGAAAAAAAATGAATAGATATTACGATAAAGATGCAGACTTGAACATTATCAAGTCAATGAAAGTTGCCATTGTTGGCTATGGTTCACAAGGCCATGCACATGCAAATAACTTAAAAGATTCTGGTGTGGAAGTGGTTGTTGCCCTAAGAGATGGCTCAGCTTCAGCTGCTAAAGCAAGCGCTTCAGGGTTGAATGTTAAATCAGTTGAAGAGGCGACAGCATGGGCAGACTTAGTTATGATCCTTGCGCCAGATGAGTTCCAAGGTAGCATCTATGCTGAAAATATCGAGCCTAATCTTAAGCAAGGTGCAACGGTTGCATTTGCTCATGGTTTTAATATTCATTATGGCCAAATTACACCTCGTGCAGATTTAGACGTTATTATGGTGGCGCCAAAAGCACCAGGTCATACTGTTCGCTCAGAGTTTGTTAAAGGTGGCGGTATTCCTGATCTAATTGCAATCTCTCAAGATGCATCTGGCAATGCAAAAGCAACAGCACTTTCTTATGCTTCTGCTATTGGCGGTGGTCGTACAGGTATTTTAGAAACTTCATTTAGAGAAGAGACTGAGACAGATCTATTTGGTGAGCAAGTTGTTTTATGTGGCGGTACAACGTCATTAGTACAAGCAGGTTTTGAGACTTTAGTTGAAGCAGGTTATGAGCCGGAGATGGCTTACTTTGAGTGCCTACATGAGTTAAAGCTAATTGTTGATCTAATGTATGAAGGCGGTATTGCTAACATGCGTTACTCAATTTCAAATACAGCAGAATATGGTGATGTGACACGTGGACCACGTATTATTACTAGTGAAACTAAAGCTGAGATGAAGAAAATCTTGACAGAAATTCAAGACGGAACTTTTGCTAAAGAGTTTGTAGCAAATGTTGGCGATCTTCCGGCACGTCGTGACGTTCAACGTGAACATCAAATTGAGCAGGTAGGCGAGTCCCTACGCTCGATGATGCCATGGATTAACAAGAATAAGATTGTTGATCAAGCCAAGAACTAATCATTCTTAATAAACGCCCAACTTAGTTGGGCGTTTTCATTTCTAAGGCGTTATAATTAAATCATGAAAACTAATAAAGCGAGGAGAGGTGTTTACCTCTTACCAAATATCTTAACCACCTTTGGGTTATTTTCTGGATTCTTTGCAATTATCTTGGCAACTAAAGGTCAGTACTCGGAGGCAGCTATCGCTATCTTTGTTGCCATGTTGTGGGATGGTCTAGATGGTCGGGTGGCTCGACTGACCAATACACAAAGTGAGTTTGGTGAGCAGTATGACTCCATGGCGGACATGGTGTCATTTGGTGTGGCACCTGCACTACTTATGTATTTTTACTTGTTCGAAGGTTTGGGCAAGGTTGGCTGGATTGGCGCCTTTGTTTATGTGGCGGCCGGTTCATTGCGCTTGGCACGTTTTAATACGCAAATCGGTGTTCAAGATAAGCGCTATTTTCAAGGTCTGCCTTCTCCAGCCGCAGCTGCACTTATTGCAGGCTTGGTTTGGACTAAAGAAATGATGGGTCCTAGTGCTTATGATGAGCAATATTTAGTTGCCGGTGCTTGGATTATTTTAGTGTCTGCTGGCATCTTAATGGTGAGTAATATTCGTTACTATAGCTTTAAAGAAATCAATCTTAAGGGTAGGTCTTCTTTCAAATTACTCTTGCTAGCAACCTTGATTATGATTGTCGTCTCGTTGTGGCCAAGTGCTATTTTATTTATATTTTTCTTTGTTTATGCGGTGTCTGGACTGGTATTAACAACGATTGAAGTAAGGAATAAACGCGCCTTGAAAAAACAAGCTAAGAAAGGCTCAAAATAATTTATAATTGGAATTATGAATTATTTGACATATTTTTCTTTTCAAGGCTACTTCGTAGACTTACATCGATTACTGCCGTAGGGCAGATATTAACTCGTACGGCTTTTTAGCTAAACAATAAACAATAGAATTAGAAAAAACATGAAAAAAGGAGACTTAAATGTCTGATAAATTAATTATTTTTGATACAACTTTGCGTGATGGAGAGCAGTCACCTGGTGCATCAATGACCAAAGATGAAAAAGTTCGCATTGCTAAGGTGTTAGAAAAAATGCGTGTTGATGTTATTGAAGCGGGTTTTGCCATTGCATCTCCTGGTGATTTTGAAGCAGTTCAAGCGGTTGCCAATACGGTTAAAGATTCTACTATTTGTTCATTGGCTAGAGCGCTGGACAAGGATATTGACCGTGCTGGAGAGGCGCTTAAAGGTGCCAATTCTGCACGTATTCATACGTTTATTGCCACCAGTGATATTCATATGAAAATGAAATTGCAAATGACACCTGATCAAGTAGTTGAGCAGGCTGTTAGAGCAGTTAAGCGTGCTAGAAAATACACAGATAATGTTGAATTTTCTCCAGAAGATGCGGGGCGTTCCGATGAAGATTTCTTATGTCGTGTAATTGAGGCAACTATTGCTGCGGGTGCTACAACAATTAACATTCCAGATACGGTGGGTTATAACTTACCCCATCAATTTGGTAATACGATTAAATCGTTAATTGAGCGTGTACCAAACTCAGATCAAGCTATTTTTTCAGCGCATTGTCACAACGACTTAGGTTTGGCTGTTGCTAATTCTCTATCAGCGGTGCTTAATGGTGCTAGACAAGTAGAATGCACAATTAATGGCCTGGGTGAGCGTGCTGGTAATACAGCTTTAGAGGAAGTGGTTATGGCGGTTCGCACTCGTCAAGATGAATTTTCATGTGACAGTAATATTGATACTACACACATACTTTCTGCATCGCGTCTGGTTTCTTCTGTGACTGGTTTTATTGTACAACCCAACAAAGCTATTGTTGGTGCGAATGCTTTTGCTCATGAAGCAGGCATTCATCAAGATGGCGTACTTAAGCATCGTGAAACCTATGAAATCATGCGAGCTGAAGACGTGGGTTGGAATGCCAATCAATTGGTATTGGGCAAGCACTCAGGGCGTAACGCCTTTAAAGCCAGGTTGATTGAGCTTGGTGTTGAATTTGATTCAGAAGAAAGTTTAAATGACGCCTTTAGACGCTTTAAAGAGTTGGCTGATAAAAAGCACGAAATTTTTGATGAAGATCTTCAGGCGCTTGTATCTGAAACTCAGGTGGTTGAAAGCGAGCATATAAAATTAATCTCTCTAAAAGTAACTTGTGAGACTGGTGAAAAAAATCAAGCAACGGTCGTCCTTTCAATCGATGGCAGTGAAAAAAGCATGACAGCCGAAACCTCAGGTTCTGTTGATGCAACTTTTAGCGCCATTAATAAACTATTGGATATGCAAGTTAACCTACAGTTGTATTCTGTATCTAATGTAACTCAAGGTACCGATTCATTAGGCGAGGTGAATGTACGCCTAGAGCATAATGGCAAAATTATCAATGGCCAGGGTGCTGATACAGATATTGTTATTGCTAGTGCCAAAGCTTATCTTCATGCACTTAATAAAGTGCTGGCCGATACGGATAGGGCTCACCCTCAAATCTAGTGACCATACCTAGGGCACGCTATCTTGATACGTTGGGCATACCTGGGTATTTATACGCGTCTAAAAATTTAGGCAATCCAAGTGCTCAGCTAATTCAAACTCAGTGCTTGGTGATTGAGACAGAATGTGTTGAATCAATTTGTGAGCCTGGGGTGGTGCAAGATTTTTTATATAAAATGCTGTCGGCAGTGGGACTGGATAAGCAAGATGTTGTGTGCATTCAATCGCCTATTGATAAAATATCACAAGAAATTTGCAAATATAATGCCCAAGCTGTTTTGGTCATGGATGATCAAGTTTCTCCCATTAAAGACAAGATGTTTATCATTCAACACCCTGGTCATATTTTAAAAAACGACCAACTTAAGCGCGAGGCTTGGGAAGTGTTAAAGCAAGTAAAAGCATGTCTAAAATAGATTACAGTCTAAATGGGTATGAGCGTCCAACCCTAAAAACACCCAATGGTGAAAAGAAACTGTTAATGCATTCGTGCTGCGCTCCTTGCGCAGGTGAAGTGATGGAGGCATTAGCTGCCTCACATATTGATACTACTATCTTTTTTTACAATCCTAACATTCACCCAAAAGAAGAGTATGAATTGCGCAAAGAAGAGAATATTCGTTTTGCTCAAAAATTAGGTATGCCATTTGTTGATGCTGATTATGATAAAGATAATTGGTTTGATCGCATCAAGGGGCAAGAAGACGAACCGGAACGTGGTGCGCGCTGTACAACTTGCTTTGACATGAGGTTTGAGGTTACTGCTCAGTATGCTAAGGAAAATGGGTTTGATTTAATCTCCTCAACACTAGGAATTTCGCGTTGGAAGGATATGAAACAAATCAATGGCTGCGGTGCTCGTGCAACTAGCACATATCAAGAGGTTTCTTATTGGGACTTTAATTGGCGCAAGCAGGGCGGATCCTCTAGAATGTTGGAACTGTCAAAGCGCGAAGAGTTCTATCAGCAAGAATATTGTGGTTGTGTGTACTCTTTGAGAGATACTAATCGCTGGCGGGAATCTCGCGGTAGAGACAAAATTGAACGCGGCGTTAAATTTTACCAAGAGGCGATGAAAGGCCTTGATAAATAACGTCTAATCCAGTAAGTATAATAACAAAGATTTTTGCGCATGTAGGCGATTTTCAGCCTCATCCCAAACCAAGCTTTGCTCACCATCAATCACCTCAGCAGCAACCTCTTCTCCACGATGAGCTGGTAGGCAGTGCATAAAGCTAGCATTAGCATTGGCGCTTTGCATTAAGGCTTGATCGACTTGGAATTCCTTAAATGCCAGCTCACGTTTAGTTTGCTCTGCCTCTTGACCCATGGATGCCCAAACATCAGTCACCACTAAGTCAGCATTATTACAGGCTTGATCGGCATCATTGAACAGCGAGATATGATCAGCGTAGTTGTCAATAAATGTTTGATCAGGCTCATAGCCTTTAGGTGTGGCAATGTTAAGCTTAAATCCAAATGCTTTAGCCGCTTGTATGTAAGTATGGCACATGTTGTTGCCATCGCCAATCCAGGCAACAGTCTTACCTTGGATTGAGCCATTATGCTCTTTATAGGTCATCATATCGGCTAAAAGCTGACAAGGGTGGGACTCATCACTCAGTGCGTTGATGATTGGTACAGAACCATTCTCTGCAAAGGTATTAATATCTTTATGAGAAGATACTCTCATCATAATAATATCCACCATAGAGCTGATAACAATTGCACTATCTTTAATCGGCTCACCGCGCCCCAGTTGAATATCACGGTCTGATAAAAATAAAGCATGACCCCCTAATTGAGTCATGCCCGCTTCAAAAGAAACTCGAGTTCGCGTTGAAGATTTATCAAAAATCATTGCCAAGGTTTTATTTTTTAGTGTTTGATTAATTTCCCCAGATTTATGCTGCTTTTTTAGGGCGATAGCGTTATCGATAATGCTATTTAAATCCTCAGTGGGTAAATCATCCAAATTAATAAAATGCTTCATTTTTATTCTCCTGCGCTAAAGTGCGCTGACTAATTCACAAATGATATTGATCATTTCATCCGCTTGATCTTTGTTAATAATGAGTGGCGGCAGTAAGCGAATAGATTGGCCGGTAATATTAATTAATAGTTTTTTATCCAAGGCTTGTTGCAATAGTTGCGAGCAATCCTTTGTGAGTTCGATGGCGATCATCAAACCTTTTGAGCGAATCTCTAGTACGTGATCAACAGATTTTAATTTATCTGCAAAGCTAGCAACGATGTACTCGCCCATGTGTGTGGCATTGTTCAAAATGTTATCTTGTTTGATAATATCTAAAACCGTTAAAGCCACGCGACAGACTAGTGGATTGCCGCCAAAAGTAGATCCGTGAGTGCCTGGTGTTAACAGCTTGGCTGCTTTGCCTTTAGCCAAGCAAGCGCCAATTGGAACGCCGTTACCCAGGCCTTTGGCTAAGGTTAATACATCGGGTGTAATATGATTGTATTGATGTGCAAACATTTTTCCGGTTCGGCCAATGCCCGTTTGCACTTCATCTAAAATTAAAAGCCAATTATTTTTTTGGCAAATTTCTTGAACTTGATTTAGGTAGTTAGCATCAGGCACAATAACACCACTTTCACCCTGGATAGGCTCCAACATAACAGCGGTAATTTTAGAATTGTTTTGATGCGCTTGAATGGCGTTAATATCATTAAACTCAACGTGAATAAATTCACTAACCAAAGGTGCAAACCCAGCCTGAACTTTTGGATTTCCAGTAGCTGACAGGGTGGCCATAGTACGGCCATGAAAACTTTGTTTAGCTGTCAAGATGACAGGCTTATCAATCTGGTTAGCATGGGCATGCAGTCTGGCAATTTTAATCGCCGCTTCATTGGCCTCAGCACCTGAGTTGCCAAAAAAAACACCATCCATATTAGCAAGTTTGCACAACTCTTCTGCAAGTGTTTCTTGGTGTTGTATATGGTACCAATTGCTAGTATGTAGGAGTTGCTGTGATTGTGATTGAATTGCTTTGGAAATTTCTGGATGAGCGTGTCCAAGTCCAGTGACACCAACACCACAAAGTGCATCTAAGTAAGTCTCACCTTTGTCATCCGTTAAATGACAGCCACTACCTTTGATAAAGGTAACCGCTAGAGGTGTGTAATTAGACATTAAATATGACATTAGAGCTTTTCCTTTAAAAGCAAAAAAGCCCCGTTAGGGGCTTTTGTACCAATCAGAGTTTAAATTATGATTGGTAAGTAATTGCTGGAGCCATTTCGTTATCAACTTCTGCTAGATCTTTTTTGTAGTTCTCGTAGAAAGAACCTGCTGGCGGGCTAATCCACTCTTCGTATGAAAAGCCATTTTCAGCAGTGTGAAGTTTAAAAGTTTCTTGTAGAGCGATTTTCTTTGCGCTTAATTCGTTAGATCTTTGATCAGTTGCATCCATGTCTATCTCCTGAATATTTAAATGTATAAAAGCTTATATTATATACGCAAAAGTAATTTTGTGAGCCTTTTTATTTGTCTAAAAAACTGATAAATACACCAACCTTGTCAGGAAAGTTGTGCCACAATATAAGTGCATTTTATAACTAATAAAGGAGCGTACATGCAATTAAATATTTCTGGCCACCATCTTGACATTACGGATGCGATCAAGCAACATTCTGAGGAAAAACTCGCTAAAATTAAACATCATTTTGATCATGTGATTAATATTAATATGATTTTAGAAATTGAAAAAGACACTCAAAAAGCAGAAGCCACTCTTCATGTGAGCGGTGCAGATTTATTTGCAAAGGCAGAGAGCGATGATATGTATGTTTCTATTGACCGAATGGTCAATAAGCTAGATGTTCAAATTAGAAAGCACAAAGAAAAACTTAACGATCATAGGAAAAATTAGCAGACCTAGGGTTTAGTTTTTAAGTTTAATCAACAAGGAAAATAAAGTTAATGTCAGAAGTTGAAAATACTTCTTTCGAAGAGTGCCTCCAAAGATTAATGACATCTTTGGAGGCCTCTTTGTATGAAGAAGCTAGCGCTCAACTGTCCGATTTGCACTCGGCTGAAATTGCTCGCCTATTGGAAAGTGTACCACCTAAGGACAGGGTTAAACTTTGGTTAAATATTGATAGCGCCACTCAAGGTGATATTCTAAAAGACTTAAGCGAAGATGTTTTGTCTCAACTACTTAACGAAATGAGTGTTGATGGCATTGTTAAAGCGACAGAAGGTTTGGACATGGATGACTTGGCAGATATTGTGCCAGAGTTGCCAGAATCTGCTTTACATAATTTACTACTAACCTTGGATCACAAGCATCGAGACCATCTTAAACAGGTGCTATCCTACCCAGAAGATTCAGCGGGTGGACTGATGAATATCGACATCATTACCGTGCGTGATGATGTCAATGTGCGCACAGTGATTAGATACTTGCGCCTATTAAAAGAAATGCCAATTGATACCGATCAGGTGTTTGTGGTGGATAGAACCTATAAATACATTGGCTCTATCCATATTTCTACTTTGCTAACGAATGAAGCTGAGCAAAGCATTAAGCCTTTAATTAATAAAGATCTTAAACCAATTTTAGCCACTACGTCTGAGAGTGATGTGGCCAGTTTATTTGAACAAAGAGATTTGATTTCAGCGCCAGTAGTTGATGATAATAATCAGCTAATTGGGCGTATTACTATTGATGACGTGGTTGATGTTATTAGAGATGAAGCAGAGCACTCGGTAATGTCAATGGCAGGACTTGACGAGGAAGATGACGTCTTTGCACCGGTGATTGAAAGTACGAAAAGTCGTAGTATTTGGCTAGGGGTTAACTTAATCACGGTATTTGTTGCAGTGTTTTTTATAGGATTATTTGAGGCCACCCTGCAAGAGAAGATTGCTCTAGCTGTTTTAATGCCGGTAGTAGCCTCTATGGGTGGCATTGCTGGCACACAAACCTTAATCTTAGTAACTCGTGGTATTGCCACCGGTAGGGTAACAACCTCAAACCTTAAGGTATTAATGAGTAAAGAGGTAGCCATTGGTTTTTTAAATGGCATTCTGTGGTCGGTGGTGATTGGCTTAGCAACTTACGTATGGTTTGCGGACTTAACACTCAGTTTGGTGATTGCGTCAGCCATAGTTGTTAATTTAATTTTTGCTGCTTTTTCAGGCGCCTTCCTACCATCTTTACTTATTAAGTTTAAAATTGACCCGGCACTTGCAGGCGGCGTAATTTTAACTACCATTACTGATGTGATTGGCTTTGTTGCGTTTTTAGGCTTGGCTTCGCTAGTCATATAAGGTTTTAATCTAATTAAGCTACATCATGCCCTTTGTACTAAAAAAATATAAGGCCATTCAAGGTAAAAAAATTCAACATTTTTTACTTGATGAAGCTGGCTTATCTGCCTCTAAGTCGCAAAAACTTTTGTCTAAAAAAAGAGTGTTTGACGATGAGCAAAACCCCTTGGATAATGGCCAGGTAATTACTGGTGAATATATCCAGGTGGCCGTTTTTGAAGGTCATACAAGAGGATTGAAGCCCATCTTTGAGGTTGAGGATTTTGCTGTTTTTGACAAACCCTCAGGCATTATGGTACATCCAACGCGAAAAGAGACGCCATATTGCTTGTTAGATGAGGTTAGGTATCACTTTGGAGAGGAGGCAAGTTTGGCACATCGTATTGATGCGCAGACTTCTGGCTTGGTACTGGTGGCTAAAAATAAGCAATCCAGCACCGTACTAAAAACTATGTTCGAGCATAGAGAATATAACAAGCAATATTTAGCGCTGGTGAGCGGACAAATAAAATCCAATATAACAATCGACAAGCCAATTGCAAAGGCGCAGAGTGTCATTAGAATGAAAATGACCTGCGAAATACCTACCGGGAAACGCTCAAAAACCCATATAGAGCCTTTAGAGTTTAACAGAGAGAATAATACAACTTTGGTTAAAGCTATGCCTGTTACCGGCCGTCAGCATCAAATAAGAGTGCACCTAGAATCAATTGGTCATCCGATTTTGGGCGATCCAATCTACGGTGTTAGTGAAAAAATAGCTAATGATTATCTATGTAAAAATTTATCTGTAGAAGGCAGACTTAAGTTAACAGGTGCAGAAAGACTTATGCTGCACGCTAATAATTTATCGTTTTACTATAAAGACAAAGAATATGATATTAGCTCAAAATTTAGAAAATTTTAAGAATAAGCTAAAATTTTCTAAATTTACGAATAAAAAATCCATAAATTAACGGTAAATAGAGAAAAATGTCATTTTTTAAGCTGTAAATTGATTGTTTTTATAAAAATTTCGGAAATAATGCAAATCAGAAGTCTTTAGTGGAAATATCGTTAGCCTTTAGCCAAATTCTGAATTTTTCTTGAATTTCTTTCAGTGTTTTTTCGTTATCCGCTTCAAAACGTAATACTAGGCAAGGGGTGGTGTTTGATGGGCGAACCAAGCCCCAGCCATTTGGATAATCAGCACGAACACCATCAATAGTAGTAATTTGTGCACCTTCAAAACTTACATTTTCAGCCAGTTTATCCATGGCTTTAAATTGATCACCTTGCTCGTCAAAATGAATGTTAATCTCAGGCGTGTTAATACTATCGGGCAAATCGGCAAAAACTTCGGCGCAGGTTTTATCTGTTTTTGAGAGTATTTCCAGTAGGCGTGCACCGGTATAAAGTGCATCATCAAAACCGTACCAGCGTTCTTTAAAGAAAATATGGCCGCTCATTTCACCACCTAAAGCTGCGCCAGTTTCTTTGAGTTTGGCCTTAATGAAGCTATGCCCTGTACGCGACATAATTGGCTCACCACCGTGCTCGGAAATGTCTTTTGGAAGTAGAGAGGAGCACTTAACATCAAACACGATTTTGGCACCTGGATTGCGTTCAAGAATGTCTCTTGAATAGAGAATCATTTGTCGGTCTGCCCAAATAACATTACCTTTGTTGTCAATAAGCCCAAGTCGGTCGCCATCACCATCAAAGGCAAAGCCCATGTCTGCTCCAGTATCAATCACTTCTTTAATAATATCTTCTAGATTGTGCAGCTTAGAAGGATCGGGGTGATGATTGGGAAAGTTGCCATCAATTAGGCAAAATAATTTAGTCACCTTAGCGCCCAGTGCTTCAAATAATTTCGGCGCGATATTGC
This sequence comes from uncultured Candidatus Thioglobus sp., assembly GCF_963981275.1. NCBI lineage: Bacteria > Pseudomonadati > Pseudomonadota > Gammaproteobacteria > Pseudothioglobaceae (SeqCode) > Candidatus Thioglobus > uncultured Candidatus Thioglobus sp. The sequence goes on from NZ_CAXCCZ010000013.1 coordinate 30,081, forward strand.
CCGCAACACCGTTGCCACAATCCACCACAATGTTGAGAGGTTTGTCGAGCTTGATGTCGGACTTAACTCGATCAATATAGTCTTGTTCAATGTCAACCTTGGTTGAGGTGCCGTGACCTGATTTAAAGTCCTGATTTTGAATGCGTTGGTAAAGTTCTTGGATACGATCACCTGATAGAGTTTCGCCAGCGATCATGATTTTAAAGCCGTTGTACTCAGGTGGGTTGTGCGAGCCGGTGATCATAACGCCACTGCTTGCAGCTTTTGTGTAAGTAGAAAAATACACCAGTGGAGTTGGTACCATACCAATATCGACCACATGACAGCCGCTTTCCTTCAAGCCAGATTTTAAAGATTCCATTAAATCAGGCCCACTTAATCGCCCATCTCGACCAACCACTACACCACGCTCACCTTGGGCGATGGATTCACTGCCGATAGCCATTCCGATCAGCTTAACAGCTTCAGGAGTTAGGTCTTTTTCAACAATACCACGAATATCGTAGGCTTTAAAGATTGATGGTGAGATGCTCATAAGTTGCTAAAATAGTGGTCAATAAGTAGTCTATTTTAAGCGTAATGAAAGAAAAATTTGAAGTAATCGAAATCGAAAGTGATACCATGGTGTTAAAAGTGAATCGCTCTGGCGGTTGTCATAGTTGTTCTGCTAATAGTGGATGCGGAACTGGCATACTTGCAAGTGCTTTTGGTCATGCAACAACGTTTAATAAGCCGTTAAAACCTGGCGTTGTTGTTGGAGATTTTGTCACTATGCAAATTTCTTCAAAAGAATTATTCTACAGAGCATTTCAATTATATATATTGCCGTTATTGGCGCTTTTTGCTGGCGCTTTAATTGCTATTGAGCTTTTTCCAGGCAATGAGTTGTGGCAAATTGGCTTTGGATTTACAGGCTTTATGGGTGCAATGTTGTTTACAAAGTATTTTCTAAAGTAAAGTTTCAAGGACATGTAATTTTGGGATAATTAATCTATTTTATAAAAATATCACATTATGAATAATCAAGACGTAGATCCAGCTGAAACCCTGGAATGGTTAGAGGCTTTTAGATCTGTTGCTCGCTTTGAAGGCGAAGACCGAGCTAAATTTATCCTTAATCAGCTAACTGATATGGCGCACCATGAAGGTATGGAATTGCCAACAGGTGTTAATACAGCGTACTTAAATAGTATCACCAAGGACAGAGAGATTGCTACTGATATTGAAGTTGATATTGAAGCAAGAATTTCAGCCATGGTTAGGTGGAACGCAATGGTAATGGTAGTTAAAGCTAACCAACTGCCATATGAGTTAGGCGGACATATTGCCTCATTTGCTTCATCAGCTACTTTATACGAAGTGGGTTTTAACCATTTTTATCGCGGACCTGACGCAGATCAAGGTGCAGATTTGATTTTTTTCCAAGGCCATATTTCTCCAGGTATTTATTCACGTGCTTTTTTAGAAGGTCGTATTACTGAGGAGCAAATGTTAAAGTTTCGTCAAGAATCCGGTGAGGGTGGTTTGAGTTCTTATCCACACCCATGGTTAATGCCAGATTTTTGGCAATTTCCAACAGTATCTATGGGTCTAGGGCCAATTATGGCCATTTATCAAGCGCGCTTTATGAAGTATCTTCATCACCGTGAAATTAAGCAAACAGACAAACGCACTGTTTGGGCTTACTTGGGTGATGGTGAAACTGACGAGCCAGAATCACTCGGTGCCATTTCCATGGCAGGGCGTGAAAAATTAGACAACCTTATTTTTGTTGTTAACTGTAATCTTCAACGCCTTGATGGACCTGTTCGTGGCAATGGAAAAATTATTCAAGAGCTAGAAGGTATGTTCCGTGGTGCAGGCTGGAATGTAATTAAAGTAGTTTGGGGCGGAAAGTGGGATGAGCTATTTGCCAAAGATACCAACGGCTTACTTAAAAAACGTATGGAAGAAGTGGTTGATGGTGAATACCAGGCTTACAAGGCAAAAGATGGTGCTTATGTGCGCGAACATTTCTTTGGAAAATACCCTGAGTTGCTCGCTATGGTTGAACACATGACTGATGATGAGATTTATCGTCTTGATCGTGGTGGACATGATCCATATAAAGTATTCCAAGCTTATCATGCAGCTAAAGCTTGTAGTGACAAGCCAACCGTTATCCTGGCTAAAACCGTTAAAGGTTACGGCATGGGTGAAGCAGGTGAAGGGCAAAACACCACACACTCACAGAAAAAATTGGGCCTTAAACAGGTTGAGCGTTTTGCAAAACGCTTCAATGTTCCGGTAACTGAGAGTGATGTTAAGGAGTTAAATTTCTACAAGCCAGCAGATGACAGTGCAGAGATGCAATACATGAAGCAAAAACGTCAGAAATTGGGCGGTTCTTTACCAGTGAGATCTTTTAATTTAGAGACAATCAAAGCGCCAGAGTTAAGTGTGTTTGATGCACTACTTAAGTCTAGTGGTGATCGTGAGATGTCAACCACAATGGCACTTAATCGCATCATGACCTTATTGGTTCGTGATAAGCAATTAGGCCCTAAGATTGTACCTATTGTTCCAGATGAAGCGCGTACGTTTGGTATGGAAGGTTTATTTAGACAGTTGGGTATCTATTCAGCTTCGGGTCAGCTTTATCAGCCAGAAGACTCTGATAAAGTCATGTGGTATAAGGAAGATAAAAAAGGCCAAGTATTGCAAGAAGGCATTAATGAAGCAGGCGCAATTTCTGATTGGATTGCTGCTGCTACTTCATACGCAACGCATGACATTACCATGATCCCGTTCTATATCTATTACTCCAAGTTTGGCTTCCAACGAGTGGGTGATTTGGCTTGGGCAGCGGGTGATATGCAAGCTAAAGGCTTCTTAGTGGGTGGTACAGCAGGACGAACTACACTTAATGGTGAAGGTTTACAACATCAAGATGGTGATTCTCACTTGGTAGCAAATACCATTCCAAATTGTGTGTCGTATGATCCAGCATATGCGTTTGAGTTGGCTGTGATTGTGCGTAGTGGTTTAGAAAGAATGTATGAGAAAAATGAAAATATCTTCTATTACATTACAACAATGAACGAACTTTACACGCATCCTGAAATGCCAGAAAATGCTGAACAAGGTATTATCAAAGGTATGTACGCACTTAAAACTGTGGGCACAGGTGATAAGCAGGTTCAATTAATGGGTTCGGGAACGATTCTTCGAGAAGTGGAAGTTGCTGCTCAAATGTTGGCAGATGACTGGGATGTGAAATCAGATGTTTGGTCAGTAACTAGTTTTAATGAACTTACGCGCGAGGCTCAAGCCATTGACCGTGTCAATCGATTTACAACAGATGCACCAAAAGTACCTTACATTACTCAATGTTTAGAAAATGCTAAAGGCCCAGTTATTGTAGCCACTGATTACATGAGAAATCATGCTGAGCAGGTACGAAAATATGTGCCAAGTCGTTATGAAGTTCTAGGTACAGATGGATTTGGCCGCTCTGATTCACGTGCTGCACTTAGGAGCTTTTTCGAGGTTGATGCCAGTTATGTTGTGCTTGCCTCTTTAAAGGCTTTGGTTGACGAAGGTGAAATGGATGCGTCAGTTGTTGCACAAGCTGTTGAAAAATACGGTATAAATATCAACAAGCCAAACCCAATGGTTGTGTAATTAACAAAGACTGATAAAACAAGGAGAATAGGTGTGACCCAAGAAGAGTATATAGAAGAGTTAAGATCAGGCGCAAAAATGCGATTTGAGGACTTGATTGAGCTAATTGAAGATGACTATGATTACACACCAGCAAGCTTTAGTAACGGCGAAGTTGAAAATTCTATTGACGAAAACCAGGGAAGTGCCAAGTTGTTTTGTTTTGCCGCAGTCCATCAGTTAACTCAGCTAGAAACACTACATTGTTTTGGGCAATATTATCAAGATGTGTTAAATACACCCGAGGGTGATTCCCATGCAAATATTCGAAATTTTATGACTTATGGTTGGGAGGGGTTGAAGTTTGACTCACCCGTTTTAAGTCGTAAATAAGATCTTGTTTAAATACCGCCTTTATAGGCGGTATTTTTTTAAGATTTTTTCGCCATATTCATAGAGGGATAGGCCTAATAGCACCAAACTAATGCCACCGATCTGAGAACTAGTTAATTGTTCATTATTAAATGCAGAGCCTAATAGTAGGGCGAATATGGGCGTTATTAAAGGCACAATACCAACCACACGAACATTGGCGTGCTTGATCAAATAGTAATAAGACATAAAGCCAATCACTGAGCCGAAAAAAGCCAGATATCCAATTGATAACGCCGCTTTTAAACTGGTGTTGGGAATTTCTCCGCCTAGTATTAACCAGCTAATAATAAAAAGGGGTACGCTCACGATTAGTGCACCTGTGGTTGTTTCTAATGCAGAGACATGCGCATTAATTTTTTTGAGTTTAACAGAGATAAATGCCTGAAATATCATGGCCAAGGTAACACTGGCCAAACCTGTTAGTAGAGTTTCAGCAAATACAAATGAGTGGTTAAAAATCATAAAAAGCCCAGACAGTCCAAGCAAAAGCCCAGTCATCTTGCTTAGCGAGAAAAATTCTTCTTTAAGTAAAATAAGGGCAAACACGCCAGTAATAATGGGCGTTAGTCCGAAAACAACAGATATTAGTCCTGATGGAATGCTTAGAGCTGAGTAATAAACTAAACTCATGGTGATATAGATGCCTACGCCAGCATACAGATAATTTGTTAAGGCTTGTTTGTGTCGTGAGAGTTTCTGTTGTTTGAATAAGAGTATCAAGATGCAAAGCATCAAGCCGATGAACATTCTACTGGCCACACTAAAGCTGAAACTTGAGCCAAGGGTTGACCACTGTATGGCAAGTGGTGTGGTTGACCAAATGGCAACGACAGATAAGAACACCCAGTAGACTAATTTCATGAGGTTTGATTAAATCTCATATAAAACATTTAAATCAAACAACTGTTGTGTCAAAACTGGAGAGCTGCTAGCGTCTAGCATTCTGCGGTTGCAAAAATCAGTTAAGTCCACTGAATCCAATCCTTGGGTATCGATTAGCGAACCATTGAGAAATACCAAGATCTTTTCATCTTGCTTTAAATAAGCAATTTTACAAGCTGGGTGAAGCTGGTAAGTGGGCCCAAATTTAAATTTTAGATCTTGTTGGTTGTATTCAAATTCTTGCAAAATTTGCACAGCCGACGAGTCAAGATTAGTCACAAACTTGGCAAAATCAGTATCACTAATGGTAGACAGCTTGTTAGCCATTTGTATAGCGGTGTTAGGAATTAGAGCCGGTTCTTTATTAACACTCCAGGCTGGGTCTTGGTAGTACACATCATCTGTGTTATGTGACGTTTTGGCAAACATCTCTTGAGTATTGTAAGACCGATAGCCAAAGGAAAGGGTGGTGCAATCATCACTCGTACTCACGCCGTGGTGCGCTACTTTCGGCGGTATATACAAAATATCGCCCGGCTCAACTTCGAAGGATTGCTCAGGTGTAAATTTATCCATAATCCTGAGCGGAACCCCTTTGAGATAATTATCAAGATTGCAAAATTGAGTGCTTAACTCCCAACGACGATTGCCACTGCCTTGGAGTAAAAATACATCGTAATAATCAAAATGAGGGCCGACACTACCTCCTGTGGCTGCATAAGAAATCATCACGTCATCAAAGCGCCAGCGAGGGATAAAATCAAACTGCTTAACCAAATCGTATATCTCATCAATGTAGCGATCAACCCCTTGAACAAGAAGTGTCCAATCCTTTTCTGTTAGTGTTTCAAAGGTAGAGTTTGAAAATGGCCCTGAAGATAAGGACCATTGCTGAGTTTGAATCGATCCAGTAATTAGTCTAGATTCAAATTCTTCTTCTAGTGATAGGCCAGCCAACTCCTCGGGCGATATGGGCGAGATAAAACCAGGCAAGGCCTGTTTAATGAGCAATGGCTTCTTCTGCCAATAATCAGCTAAGAACTCTTGCTCGGATATTTTTCCAAAATGTATCATCGGGTTTGTATGTATTAGTTTATGTGAGAAATTATAGTGATAAGTGAATCTGTTCATGCAGATAATCTTAAACAAAGGTATTTTAAAATGATTAATTTAAGCTATAAATTTAACCTTACTTACTGTTATTAGTTAGCTTAAAAGGCCTGCATTAATCACCATAGGTATAAGAATGGCCATATTCTAAAATATAAAATAACTACTTAAACAAAGAAAAAGTGCTAAAAATTTGCTTTATGCTCGTATAGTGAAAGAGTGGAAAACGCCTGCAACATTTTATTAGTAAAATGAGCTAAACTGATACCTAATGTTTTAAAAATAGAAAAAGTCAATGAGTGTTGTTGTTAGCACTCTTTTTGCTAGTAAGTGTTCACCATAATTTTAATATAGAGAGGAATAAT
>NZ_CAXCCZ010000014.1:0-35307 GCF_963981275.1 uncultured Candidatus Thioglobus sp.
GATTGTGCCCACGTTTACATGGGGCTTGGTTCTTTCGAATTTTTCTTTTGACATTTTATCTTCCTCTCTGTTTAGAACATTTAATTACTGGAGCTCACCAGCGGATTTGAACCGCCGACCTCTTCCTTACCAAGGAAGTGCTCTACCGACTGAGCTAGGTGAGCACAACCTTGCACTTGGAGCGGGTAACGAGAATCGAACTCGTCTCATTGGCTTGGAAGGCCAAGGTAATACCAATATACGATACCCGCAAATCCTATCTTACTCTTTTTGGTGGAGAGAGAAGGATTCGAACCTTCGAAGCCAGAGGCGATGGATTTACAATCCACATACTTTAACCACTCGTAAATCTCTCCAAAACAATCCAGAATTATCCCATAGGCTCAAAGCCTTTGCAAGCGTTAATTTGAAGTTTTTATATGTTTTTTTTAAATTCTTGCAACACCGCTAGCAACAGCAGCATCGTAAACTGCTTTTGGCACGATATCGATAAGTCTTTTATCAAATGGTTTAGGAATAATATAATCCTTTCCAAAGCTCATAGAGTCAGTGTTGTAGGCAGTCAAAACATCTTTAGGAACCTCTAATTTTGCCAAATCTCTCAATGCGTGTACGGCAGCAATTTTCATTTCAATATTTATTTCACTGGCTTTAGCATCTAGTGCACCACGGAAAATAAAAGGAAATCCTAATACGTTATTTACTTGATTTGGATAATCACTACGTCCTGTTGCCATAATTAAATCATCACGAACAGCATTAGCATCAGCTGGTGAAATTTCAGGGTCTGGATTAGATAAAGCAAATACAATTGGCTTGTCTGCCATTGACTTAACCATATCTTGAGAGACAAGATTAGCCGCAGCCACGCCAATAAATATGTCTGCATCTTGCATGGCGTCAGCCAATGTCTTCTTGTCAGTTTCAGCTGCATATTGCGCTTTAACATCACTCACATCTTGCATTTTCGTTGAAATAACACCTTCACGATCAACCAACAAAATATTTTCTTTTTTCAGGCCTAGCTCGCACAAAAGATTGAGCGTGGCAATGCCCGCTGATCCTGCACCTAGACAAACCAGCTTAACAGTTTCAATATTTTTTCCTTGGATTTCAATTGAATTTAAAAGCCCTGCAGCGATAATAATCGCTGTACCGTGTTGGTCGTCATGAAAAACAGGAATGTCTAATTCTTCGATCAGGCGTTTTTCAATTTCAAAACAACGAGGTGCAGAAATATCTTCTAGATTAATACCACCAAAAGTTGGCGCAATATTTTTAACCGTCTGAATAAATTCTTCAACATCTTGAGTGTCAACTTCAATATCAAAGACATCTACATCAGCAAAGTGTTTAAATAGCACCGCCTTACCTTCCATAACTGGCTTAGAGGCTAATGGACCAATATTGCCCAGCCCTAATACCGCAGAACCATCAGTAATCACCGCTACTAAATTATTTTTAATGGTGTAATTATTAACCAAATCAGGATTTTTGGCAATTTCACGACAAGGTGCAGCAACGCCTGGTGTGTACGCCAAACTAAGGTCTTCTTTAGTGGCTAATTGCTTGTGTGATGAAACAACTAACTTTCCAGGACGCTCGCCTTGGTGGTAGTCGAGTGCTTGTTGGTGTAATTCTTCTTGAGTTATCATAATTTTATTTTATTGTATTAAAAAGTAAATTTATATCGTACCTATGTCCAACCAAGGATTTGATTCATCTTGGTGATATTTGAAACTGTAATCCCCTTAGGGCAAACACGTTCACAATAGCGATGATTTGAACAACTGCCAAAACCCTCACTCTCCATTTTCTGGAACATTTTTCTAGCCCGATCTTGCTCTTCGATCTTGCCTTGAGGCAACAACGACAAATGTGTAATTTTAGCCGCAACAAACAGTGTCGCTGATGCATTTGGACAAACAGCCACACAAGCGCCACAGCCGATACAAGTTGCCGAATTAAATGCTTCATCTGCACTATGCTTATCCACTAGCAAAGCATTTGCTTCAGGCGCTGATCCTGTATGTACAGATACATATCCGCCTGATTGAATAATATCATCGAACGATGTGCGATCAACTGTTAAATCTTTGATTACTGGAAATGACTCAGCGCGCCAAGGCTCTACCCATAATTCAGTTTGATGTTTGTAATCACGCATATACAACTGACAAGTTGTAGTGGCTTTCTTATCGCCATGTGGATAACCATTAATAACCAGTGAACAAGCGCCACAAATACCTTCACGACAATCATAGTCAAACACAATACAGTCTTGATCTTGCGCAATAAGTTGCTCATTAAGCTGATCAAGCATCTCCAAAAATGAAGTATCTTCGTCAATATTATCGATCTTATAGGTAACAAATTCTCCGCTAATATCGCTATTTTTTTGTCGCCAAATATGTAGAGTAAAATTCATTTGTAGTTCCTCACAGTCAGTTCAATAAACTCATAGTTAAGCTGCTCTTTGTGCAGCATCGGCTGTTCAGGTTTATATTCCCATGCGCCCACAAATGAAAAATCATCATCATCTCTCTTAGCTTCACCACCTTCAGACAAATACTCTACCCTAGCATGTGCACCACAAGACTCTTCTCGCATTAGTGCATCTTGACACATTAGCTTACCTAACTCGATAAAATCAGCCACTCGCCCTGCACGCTCTAATGTTTGGTTTAAATCGTTATCAACACCCGTGACTTTAATATTTTGCCAAAAATGTGCCTCCAATTCTGCAATTTCACCAATAGCTTGGTTTAATCTATCTGCTTCTCGAGACATGCCACAAGCTTCCCATAATATTTTTCCTAGCTTTTGATGGAAATATTCTGGTGAGTGTTTTGGTTGCGGTGCATGCATTAATTGTTGAATACGATCTCTAACTGCTTTTAAACTTTGCACAACTTGAGGATGGTTATCATCCACTTCAGCTAACGGATTTCTGGATAAATAATTCGCCACTGTTTTTGGCAAAATAAAGTACCCGTCTGCTAACCCCTGCATCAATGCAGAAGCGCCCAAACGATTAGCACCATGGTCAGAAAAATTAGCCTCACCACCTGCAAATAAACCCTCTACAGACGTCATTAGGTTGTAATCAACCCATAATCCACCCATGGTGTAATGTGGCGCCGGATAAATCTTCATTGGCGTTTGATAAGGATCTTCACCCGTAATGCTTGAATACATATCAAACAAATTACCATATTTTTCTGCAACCGCATCCAGGCCTAATTTTTCAATAATCGCACTAAAATCAAGATAAACACCTAAACGTTGGCCATGAATCTTACTACCGACACCATGACCTTGATCACAAATATGTTTAACAGCACGTGATGCCACATCTCTAGGAACAAGATTGGCAAAAGCCGGATACATTCTTTCTAAAAAATAATCTCTGTCTTCTTCTTTAATATCGGCTGGATTTTTTTCACAATCTTCAATATTTTTTGGTGCCCAAATACGCCCATCATTACGCAAAGACTCGCTCATTAGCGTCAACTTAGATTGATTTTCACCTGTCGGTGGAACGCAAGTTGGGTGAATTTGGGTAAAACTCGGATTAGCAAAATATGCGCCTTGTTTGTAAGCACGCCAAGTTGCCGAGGTGTTACAGCCTTTAGCATTAGTAGACAAATAAAACGCATTACTATAACCACCTGTACATAAAATAACGCAGTCGGCTGTATGTGCTGAAATTTCACCCGTCACCAGATCTCTAACAACAACGCCACGAGCCTTATCGTCAACCATAATAATTTCAAGCATCTCTGATCTTGATTGATGAGTAACATTGTCATTTTCTAACTGACGACTATGCGCTTGATAAGCGCCAAGTAATAGTTGTTGACCCGTTTGTCCGCGTGCATAAAAAGTACGAGATACTTGAGTGCCACCAAACGAACGATTAGCCAAATAACCACTATATTCTCTTGCAAAAGGCACACCTTGTGCCACAGCTTGATCAATAATATTACCACTTAACTCCGCTAAGCGATAAACATTAGACTCTCTTGCTCTAAAGTCACCACCCTTAATCGTGTCATAAAATAAACGCCAGACACTATCGCCATCATTTTGATAATTCTTTGTTGCATTAATGCCACCTTGTGCAGCAATAGAATGCGCTCTACGTGGTGAATCTTGAAAGCAAAAAGAGCTTACTTGATAACCCGCCTCTCCTAACGTGGCGCATAATGAAGCGCCAGCAAGGCCCGTGCCCACCACAATAACTTTGTGTTTTTTACGATTCTGTGGTGCAATTAAAGATAAATTAAATAAATGCTTTTCCCAGCGACTTTCTAAAGGACCTGTTGGCTCATTTGCATAAAGATTACTCATAATATAACACTCACTGGAATACTAATAAAACTAACAATAATAACTGCCACAATGGCAATGGCAACACCATGATGATGCTTGGACGATAGACCAAATGTCTGCAATACATTGGTTAATCCGTGGTGTAGGTGTGCACCTAAAGTTAACAAACCCAGTGCGTAAACAACCCACATTATTGGATTGGAAAACATAGATACCATTGACTGGTACAAATCAGCCTTATCAATCAGCAAAGTCATTTGCACAAAATGGAAAACAATAAATGCAAATAATGTAGCTGCACCACCCCAAGCTGCGACTCTAGGAATGGCCTCAGGATATTTTTTCTGGTATCTGGTGCCTGCGCTGGAGTTGTTACTTAGTTGGCGAGATACAGCCGTTATCACATGAAAAGATAGTGTTGCGATTAGCAATACAACCATAAATCCATAAAAAGGCGTTTGTGAAAACCATTGGTAAAACTCATTAAAAGCTGTTTTTCCTGAATGGAAATTAAGCAGACTTAACAGATGAAAACCAAGATATGAAAGCCATATCAAGCCAGCAATGGCCATCCATTTTTTGCGGGTTGCGGTATGATTAAAAAAGTTCATCGAATTCCTTTCTAGGTTGTAGCCCTTCTTTCTCTATAGTACGAAGACAGCTGTTGTAGCGCAAAATTGGGTCAGAACAATGCTTGGGTGCCATTTTTTCAGCAATTTCATATTTGGCAATTGCCTCCATCAAACCTTTGTAAGCAAAAGAATGTGACATGGCATGCTTCAACAGTCCTCTTGCTTTTCGTTCTAAAAAGATGCCTGTGTAGTAATGCCTGTGGAATTCAGAATCTAACCTATTAATAGTCTCTGTAATTTTCTTGTGTGAAATCTTGACATTGCTCAGTCCCAATTGATCTGTTAACGCTAAGATATACACTACTAATGCCTGTTGATTATCGGGATCAACTGCAAAGACATCAATACAAATACTGATCGCCAAATCAGGCTCTAGTAAAGATCGATATTGTCTAGCTTTATCAAGTACCGTATCAATAGACTCCTTGTTAATTAAATGGTATTTCATACTTCCCCTTGTAAAAAAATATTATTTCAATGTCAATATACCGAAAAACCAAATATTAATATCAAAATGGTCCAACCTTATATCCTATTAGGATAAAGAATATCATACATAAACCCGTCTCGCCTGGCTTTTTTTTTCATAATATAACGAACTATTTTCATAATATGAAATATTATTATAATAATAAAGTGACATATCAAATTTCATCCTATATTATGAGTAACCTAAATCAAAATAAAATATTGACTAAATATTTAATTGTTTTAATCACAATAACCAAGGGGGATATATGAGTGATTACGTTGTTTGGCTAGATAAAGTTGGTATTACTGATGTGGAAAGCGTGGGTGGGAAAAATGCCTCTTTAGGAGAGATGATTGGCGCTTTGTCTAGTAAAGGCGTTCGAGTGCCTGGTGGCTTTGCAACAACAGCTTATGCGTTTGAAATGTTTTTAGATCACAACAATCTAAAAACAAAAATTAACGAGCTGCTTAAAGATCTAGACCCTAACAATATTCAAGCATTAACCTCAGTAGGCTCAACTATTCGTAATTGGGTGCAAGAATCTCAATTTCCAGATGCACTACATAATGACATTGTCACTAATTATCAACAACTAGAAAAACAACTGGGCTCAGAAGCAACTTTCGCTGTTAGATCTTCTGCAACGGCCGAAGATCTACCTGAGGCCTCATTTGCCGGACAACAAGAAACCTATCTTAATGTCCACGGCATTGATGACATATTTAGCTCCATCAAGAAAGTTTTTGCCTCGCTTTATAATGATCGAGCCATTTCATATCGTGTACATCAAGGGTTTGAGCATTCAGAAGTTGCCTTATCTGCAGGCATTCAACAAATGGTCAGAAGCGACATTGGCGCTAGTGGCGTTATGTTTACCATTGACACCGAATCTGGGTTTGATGAAACTGTATTTATCACTTCTGCTTATGGACTTGGAGAGACTGTGGTTCAAGGCTCTGTTAACCCTGATGAATTTTATGTACACAAACCTACACTGCAAGCCAACAAACTGGCCATTCTTAGTCGCACATTAGGCTCTAAAGAAATCAAAATGACTTACGCTTATGATGACTTAAAAAGCACTGTAGCTATTGAGTCTGTTCCTAAGGAACAACAGCAGCAGTTTAGTTTGAATGATGACCAAATCCAAGAATTAGCTCGTTACGCTATCATCATTGAACAGCACTACCAAAGACCGATGGATATCGAATGGGCGCTTGATGGTGGCAACAACAAACTCTACATTGTTCAAGCTCGTCCGGAAACTGTTAAGAGTAGAGAGAATAACTCACATACAATAGATAGATATAAATTAACACAAGAATCACCCGTACTAATCGAAGGCAGAGCGATTGGTCAAAAAATTGGACACGGCCCTGCTCGTGTGATTAGCAATATTTCTGAAATGGACCAAGTACAAGAAGGAGATGTTTTGGTCACTGACATGACAGATCCAGATTGGGAGCCTGTGATGAAGCGTGCTTCTGCTATTATCACTAACCGTGGGGGACGTACTTGTCATGCTGCCATCATTGCTCGCGAATTAGGTGTACCTGCCATTGTGGGCACCGGCAATGCAACTGACATACTAACTGACCAAACTCCTATTACCGCTTCTTGCGCCCAAGGTGATACAGGTTATGTCTATGAAGGCATACTTGATTTTGAACACACTCAACTGTCAGTTGATGCCTTGCCTGAAATCCCAACTAAAATCATGATGAATGTTGGTAACCCAAGTAGAGCATTTGATTTTGCCAGTATTCCTAACGCTGGCGTTGGACTGGCGCGCTTAGAATTTATCATCAATACAACCATTGGCATTCACCCAAAAGCCCTGTTAGAGTTTGACCAATTACCAGATGACATGCAGGCAGAAATTCAACAAAGAACAGCAGGTTATAGCTCTGCGCTTGAATTCTACGTTGGAAAACTTACCGAAGGCATTGCCACAATTGCGGCTGCATTTTCTAAAAATACCGTTATTATTAGAATGTCGGATTTTAAATCCAACGAATATGCAAATCTTTACGCAGGCACTAGATACGAGCCTACCGAAGAAAACCCTATGATCGGCTTTCGAGGAACGGCCAGGTATTTATCAGAAGATTTTCAAGCTTGTTTTGAACTCGAATGTCAAGCCATTAAAAGAGTTAGAGAACAAATGGGATTGACCAATGTAGAGATTATGATTCCGTTTGTCAGAACCTTAAATGAAGCCAAACAAGTGATTGAACTTCTAAAAGTCAACGGGCTTGAGCGTGGTGTTAATGGCCTTCGAGTGATTATGATGTGCGAGTTGCCTTCAAATGCGGTGCTAGCTGATGAATTCTTACAATATTTTGATGGCTTCTCTATCGGTTCAAATGACATGACGCAACTAACGCTTGGAATGGATCGTGATTCTGGCATTATTGCTGATGGATTTGACGAGCAAGATCCTGCAGTTAAAAAGATGATTTCTATGGCGATCAACGCCTGCCATGCGCAAAATAAATACATCGGCATCTGTGGACAAGGCCCTTCTGATCATCCAGAGTTAGCACAATGGCTACTGGAACAGAAGATCACCAGTATTTCACTCAACCCTGATACTGTAGTAAAAACCTGGTCGCATCTTGGTCAAGCAAAGCGCTAAAAATAGAACGGTCTTTTTTATATCTGACCGTACAGGAATTACGGCAGAGGCATTAGGCGGTAGTCTTCTTAGTCAATTTGAAGGTGTGGATTTTAATAAAATCCACCTATCTTTTATCGACACATTGGATAAAGCTAATGCTGCTGCTGTAAAAGTCAATAGCGCCTCTATAAAAACAGGTGAGCCAGCTTTGGTATTCAGCACTCAAATTGATGCTGAATACCGAGATATTCTATCAAAAAGTAATTGTATATTTTTTGATTTTTTTGATACCTTTATCTCAAAAATGGAGCGCTCACTAGATCTAAAATCTTCACACACTGCCGGACAATCGCACGGTGTAAATCATAATGATAATTACTCTGACAGAATTAGCAGCATTAATTTCGCCCTAGGCAGTGACGATGGATTGGGCTCTAAAAGTTATGAAAACGCCGACCTTATTCTTGTTGGCGTATCCCGATCCGGGAAAACACCCAGCTGCTTGTTCATGGCTCTACAATATGGTATTAACGCAGCTAACTATCCACTTATCGAACAAGACTTGGACAATACTCAACTACCCGAAAGCCTACAGCAACATAAACACAAATTATTTGGCCTGACCATCAACCCCATTCGCTTACAAAAAATTCGAGATGAGCGCCGCAGTAATAGTAGCTACGCCTCATTAAAACAATGTCAAAGCGAGGTGAAACGTGCAGAGGATTTATATCATAGCAACAACATCCCTTTTATCGATACCACTCAAACCTCCATTGAAGAGATTAGCGCCAAAATCATCAATAAACTATCATTAAGATAGCTATAATTCAAGACACAAGATAGGTGGATTTCCACTTACCATACCCGAAAATAAATGTGATTTCTAAATCTATTAAAATTAGTGTTATTGGTATTTTTATATCATTATCTATTGGTTTTTTTGTTTATCACAGTACTATCAATTCTCATACAAATGACTTAAAGTTGCAAGCAATTGAGCGCATTGGTTTGTATCAAAACTCTTTACATAACGAACTGACACGCTTTAACTTTCTACCTTTTGTTATTGCTAGAGATAAGCAGCTGATTGAATGGTCTATGCAAAAATCAGATTTAGCAAATATGGCTTTGGAAGATATTAAACATGCTTCTGGCGCCAATGAGCTGTACGTGATGGATAGATCTGGAACCACCCTATCTGCCAGCAACTGGCGCAACAAAGCTAGCTTTGTTGGTAAAAATTTCGCTTTTAGACCTTATTTTAAAGAGGCGATGCTTGGCAAAAATAGCAAATTTTTCGGCATTGGTACCGCTTCAAAAAAACCCGGATTTTATATTTCTACAGGTGTTAAGGATAACGATAGCATTGTGGCAGTGACTGTCGCCAAAATTGATCTAAGCATATTGGAAAACATTTGGATAGATGCTGGAGAGGATCTATTTGTAACCAACCAAGACGGTATTGTTATTCTTAGCTCCAAGACCCCATGGAAATATCGCACTCTTAAAACATTAAAAGCCTCTCAGCTTGCAAATATTCAGCTGCAGAAACAATTTTCCGATCAAGGTCTTCGCCCACTCTCAGATGCCATAACCAACAAAAAAGATCAACTAACTATTGATGAGGCAACTTACGTGCATCAATCAAATAAAATTCAAGACACCAATTGGACCATACATTATCTAACACCTGTTGATCGTATTAATCAACTTGCTATTGTTAGTTGGACCAAGATGGGGTTTGCCTTGTTAGCGGCACTTACGATTGTATTATTATGGTGGCTATCGCAGTCAAGCAACAAACTCCAAACATCACTAAAAGAGTCAGCCAATCTTAGAGAATTAAACGACCTACTTAAAACTGAGATTGAACACCGACACCAAGTAGAAGGTGAGCTTCGTATTGCGCAAACGAAAATTGAGAGGGCTAGCAAATTAGCCGCTATGGGGCAGCTATCAGCATCCATCATCCATGAATTAGGTCAGCCATTATCTGCCATGAAAACCTATATTGCCGGAGCTCAACTTTCAGAAAACAACAATCACGAAAATAACGTTCTACCAAAATTAGACGCCTTGGTAGATCGTATGAGTAAAATCTCACAACAACTGCACTTTTTCTCCCATACTGGAGATAATTCTCTATCCAAGGTTGACATTAGAGATGCGCTTAATGGTGCACTTATGATTATCTCGCCCGCACTTAAACAAGATAACATTGAACTCTCACTGGAGTTTGAGGACAAGCCCTATATAGTTAAAGGAGATCAGGTTCGCATTGAGCAAGTTTTAGTTAATTTAATTAACAATTCCAGAGCGGCACTTGAATTTTCCGATGAAAAACGCATTGCCATTAGTTTATCTATTAAAGATCAGCAAAATCTAGTTATCAAGGTTGAAGACACAGGTACGGGCATTGCCGAAGAAACACTTCAAATTTTATTCGATCCGTTCTATACCACCAAACCCTCAGGCGTTGGCTTAGGACTTGGTTTAACTATATCTCATAATATCATTCACGAGCTACATGGAACCCTAAGTGCGCACAATAACATCAACTCTGGCTCTACTTTTATTATCACCTTGCCAATTGCCACATGAATGAGCCTAGCCCACCGATAATTATTATTGTTGATGATGATCAAGCCATGCGAGAATCGCTATTGGATTATTTTTCTCGCGCCAAACTTTTAGCCAAAGCCTACGCTAGTGGCAAAAAAATGCTTTCAGAATTACATAAGCATAATGTTGGCGTGGTAATTTGTGATCTCAAAATGCCTCAAATGAGCGGCATGGAGGTTCTCGACGCATTACAATCTGGGGAAAATTCACC
The DNA here is from genome assembly GCF_963981275.1 of uncultured Candidatus Thioglobus sp. Classification (NCBI taxonomy): domain Bacteria; kingdom Pseudomonadati; phylum Pseudomonadota; class Gammaproteobacteria; family Pseudothioglobaceae (SeqCode); genus Candidatus Thioglobus; species uncultured Candidatus Thioglobus sp. The sequence continues at coordinate 10,896 of NZ_CAXCCZ010000014.1, forward strand.
GCCACTTATCATGATAACCGCCCATGGCAATATTACCACGGCAGTAGAGGCGATTAAGCACGGCGCTTATAATTTCATTGCCAAGCCATTCAACCCTCAAGATTTGCAAAAAATGGCAGAATTGGCAATCGAAAAATACCATACAAATTTAGAATTCAGAAAGCTCAATGCCCATCCCCTAGGCAACAGTCTAGGTTTGCAAGATTTTAATACTCAACTACTAAGCTGTGCCAATACTAGGGACAACGTTTTAATCATTGGAGAAAAAGGCGTAGAAAAAGCCTTAGTGGCAAAAACCCTGCATCAGCATAGTCAATTCGGTACAAAGCCTTTTGTGCATATCAACTGCATTATTATTTCTGAGCGGTTTTTTGAAAAACATTTCCTTGAAGAAGGCAACTCTATATCCAGGGCAAGTCAAGGAAGTTTATTTTTAGAAAACTTAGATCAGCTGCCACTAGAGAGTCGATCCAAACTTCTAGAATTATTAACAGACAAAATTGCAGCACAAGTGTGTAAATCAGAATCAACATTACCTAGATTTATTTATTCTATTGCCAGCCCTATAACGGCAGAAAAGACACACACCATCCTGAATAAAATCTGCACTTTATTAAATGGCAGAAAACTTCTCGTTCCGGCATTAAGGGAGCACCGAGAGGACATTTTTGAACTATTTAATCACTACATAGCGCAGTCCGCAGCACATTATCAAACTTCTATTCCAACATTATCAGAGCAAGATATCATTGCCTTGTCTGCTTATGATTGGCCAGGAAATCAACAGCAATTAAAACAAATTGCAGAACAATTTATTTTGCTCAATCGTAGTGTCAATACTTCTATATCACATTTATTGTCAGTATCACCTACTGAAATGATTGATATAGGCAACACATTTAACAAAAATCTACGTGGTGTCATGCAGGATTTTGAAAAACAATTAATCACCCAGGCCATGATCGAGTGTTCGGGCAACATCTCTCAAGTTTGCGAACTCCTTAAAACCCCTAGGCGCACACTCAATGAAAAACTATTAAAGTACGATATTAATCGTAGTGCATTTTTATCCTAATAGCCAATCGGCGGAAATCCGCCTATCTATAACTAAAAATCTACACTATACTCAGACTTATTCTTGGTTCTTTAACCTTGAACAATTTATATAATTAATATCTCAGAGGAGAGCATAATGAAAAAAAATATCAAACTAATCGCATCTAGTCTCATCGCAATGGGGCTAATTGCATCACCAGTGGCATCCGCTAAAGAAATTGTCATTAAATTTTCACACGTGACCACAGAGGCCACCCCTAAAGGCAAAGGCGCCATGTTGCTTAAAAAAATGGTTGATGAACGCTTAGGTGGAAAAGTGCGTGTTGAGGTTTATCCAAGCTCTCAACTTTATGGCGATAAAGCTGTTTTAAAGGCGCTTTTATTAAACGACGTACAACTAGCCGCGCCATCACTGTCTAAATTTAGTAAATACACCAAACAATGGGCATTATTCGACTTGCCTTTTTTGTTTAAAAATCCGCAAGCACTTAACTGTTTCACTGATTCTGCCAAAGGCCAAGCACTCTTAGGTGCTACCGAAAGAAAAGGTATCAAAGGCTTGGGTTATTGGCTAAACGGCATGAAGCAAATCTCTGCCAACCACCCTTTAATCAAGCCTGAAGATGCCAAAGGTTTGAAATTCCGTATCATGAGCTCTGATGTACTTAAAGCACAGTTTGAGGCTGTTGATGCTAATCCGCAGAAAATGGCTTTTTCTGAAGTTTACAATGCGCTAGCAACCGGCGTTATTGATGGTCAAGAGAACACTTGGTCTAACATTCGCTCTAAAAAGTTCTTTGAAGTACAAAAAGACACAACCATCTCTAACCATGGCGTTTTAGAGTACGCACTTGTTACTAACAAACGCTTTTGGAATAGCCTGCCGTCTGATATCCGCCTACAGCTAGATCAAATTATTACTGAAGTGACTGCTGAAGTGACTCAATTTGCGTTAGACGCAGCTGTTAAAGATATGAAAACTGTCGCTGACTCTGGCAAGACCAACATTCACACACTAACTGATGCACAAAAGCAACAATGGGTTAGTGCAATGAAGCCTGTTTGGTCACAGTTTGAAGATCAAGTTGGTAAAGATAACATTGCTGCAGTACAGCAGTGTAACGCTAAAAACTAAGATTCTAATAAAAACACAGCTTTCGAGTTGTGTTTTTTTAGAAATCTTTGTATTATTATGAATATGAGTCAAACCTCTACCTTTCAAGGAAAATATTTATGCAATATTGCACTCATAATAATACAAAGGTTTTTTAAATGAAACTTTCTAAATTCATCAACCATGCCGAAGAGTGGCTTATTGCGCTGCTACTCAGCTCAATGACACTGCTGACTTTTTCACAAGTAGTGGCCCGCTATGTGTTTAATTCGGGTGCAGTTTGGGCGCTTGAAGTCACCACCTACTTATTTGCCTGGCTGGTATTACTTGGTGCCTCTTATATTATTAAGTGTGGTGCGCACATTGCAGTCGACAGTGTGGTGAATTTATTTGCTGAAAAAAATCGAAAAATAATTACTCTATTTGCCATTTCAGCTTGCATGGCATTTGTCATTATCATGTTTATCGGTAGCTATGAATATGTCGCTTTACTTAAAGATATCGAAATAGAAATGGAGGACCTTCCAGTACTAGAGTGGCAAGCTAAGATTATCCTGCCTCTAGGATTTGCCCTGATGTTTTATCGACTGATTGAAGTAATGATGGATGTTATTAATAATAAAACCACCACCATGCATTTTGAAGCACACATCAACGACTACAAAGAATGATTATTTTCACCCTATTCTTCATGCTTTTTGGCTTAATGGCCATGGGCGTTCCTGTGGCTTTTTCACTTGGCTTGTCAAGCGTTACTGTTATTGTCTTATTTGGTAGTGAATCTCTAGCCTCGCTTGCAGGCCATTTGTTTAGTGCCATGGAACACTACACTCTCATGGCTATTCCATTTTTTATTTTAGCTTCCTCTTTTTTATCAAAAGGTGGCTCGGCACAACGCCTAGTTGATTTTGCCATTGCTAGCATCGGCTGGATCAAAGGTGGACTACCAATGGCATCGGTTTTAGCATGTATGATGTTTGCCGCTATCTCTGGATCTTCCCCTGCCACGGTTATTGCTATTGGCTCTATCGTTATAGCCGGCATGGTTAAAGAAGGCTATCCACAATCTTACGCAGCCGGCGTAATTAGCTCGGCCGGCACCATGGGTATTTTAATTCCCCCTTCAATTGTCATGGTGGTTTACGCCGCAGCGACTGAAGTGTCTGTTGGTAGAATGTTTTTAGCTGGCGTTATTCCAGGGCTAATCATTGGCTCAATGATGATGATTGCCATTTACTTTACTGCTCGAGTCAAAGGCTATCCAAGTGTACCTTTTAAAGGTTTTAAGCATTTTATTAAAACACTCACCAAAGCCTCTGGCGGATTATTTTTGGTGGTTATTATCATGGGTGGTATTTACGGTGGTATTTTTACCCCAACAGAAGCAGCCGCTGTCGCCGCTGTCTACGCCTTTATCTTAGGCGTATTTGTTTATAGAGATATCAAAATTAGTGAAATATCACTCGTTATTAGAGAATCAGCAAAAACCTCTATTATGCTGATGTTCATTATTGCTAACGCCATGCTGTTTTCTTTTGTGCTTACCAACGAGCGCATTCCACATGAAATTGCCGAAACCATCATTGCATACGGGTTACCAATTTGGGGCTTCTTGTTGATGGTTAATTTAGTACTGCTGATTGCAGGTAATTTTATGGAGCCATCTGCAGTACTCTTAATCATGGCACCTATTTTATTTCCTATTGCTATGGAGATGGGCATTGACCCGATTCACCTTGGTATTATGATGGTAGTTAATATGGAGATTGGCATGCTCACGCCACCTGTAGGGCTCAATCTCTTTGTCACCTCCAGTATTACTGGCATGCCACTCATTAAAGTTATCAAGGCAACCCTGCCATGGTTGCTACTGATGCTTGGATTCTTAATGATTATCACCTTTATTCCATCAATATCAACCTACCTGCCAACGCTACTCATGGGACCTGAAACTGTTGGTGGCTAAGCTTCATTTTTAAAAAATCCTAAATTTTTATAGTCACCTATTTTTTTAAATATTTTTAAGCATTTTCTCGCTTATCGACCCTGTAAAACCTTGATTTTTAATCAAAATTAAGGTTTTTTAACTCTTTATCAATGCTCTACAACCCTTATTATCACTGTATTTTCAGTCATTTCTATTTTTTCCAATATTTTTACCTCTTGTTATTTATATTAAATTTATGATAAAGTGGTTTAAAGTGGTACAAAGTGGTATAAAATGTCATTTATAGCTACTTGAGGAGAGTTATAAATAATGAAACCAATCAACCACTAAAGGGGAGAGATCATGGACACTTTACTACATACATTTATCTACGCATCAGCAGCAGTTATTCTTTCGTTGGGATTTGCAACGATTGTCTAGCACCCATAAAAAATGTTTAGAGGAGTACACAATTTAACCGTTGACGCAAAGGGGCGACTAAAAGTTCCTACACGTCACCAGGTGCAAATCGATGAGATTTGTGCAGGGCAGATGGTGCTTAGCATCCATCCTGATGATCCCTGCTTATTGTTATATCCACTAAAGGATTGGCAAGCGCTGGAAGAAAAAGTTAGCGCCCTGCCTTCCTTAAACATTCATACTAAACGTTTAAAGCGCAAATTAATTGGGCATGCAACCGATTGTGATCTAGATAAAGCTGCCCGTATCTTAATTCCTGGCGCATTAAGAGAGTATGCCAATATCGGTAAAAAAATCATTCTTAGTGGCCAAGGTCACAACTTTGAACTCTGGGATGAGAAAATTTGGAACGAACAACTCGACAATCTAGATGAGTTAAGTAAAAAAGAGCAAATTCCGATAGAAATCTCCCAATTGTCACTATGACAACCTCACATCATCATCAATCGGTGATGTTTGATGAATCTATCGATGCGCTTAATTTAACTACAGATGGTATCTATATTGATGCCACTTTCGGTCGTGGCGGCCACTCACAAGGAATCTTAGCACGCCTAGGCGACCAAGCTCAGTTGATTGCTTTTGACCAAGACATCAGCGCTATTGAATACGCCAAAAAAAGCTTCAACGATCCTCGTTTAACCCTAATCCACAGCCCTTTTGCACAGATGCACACAGTCATTAGCGAAATGGGTTTAAGCGGCAAGATAGATGGTATTTTGATGGATTTGGGTGTTTCATCACCGCAACTGGATAATGCAGATCGTGGCTTTAGTTTTATGGCAGAAGGTCCGTTAGATATGCGCATGAATCAAACTACCGGTCTGAGTGCTGCGCAGTGGCTGGCGCAAGCTGGTGAAGAAGAAATTGCCAACGTTATTTATCAATTTGGCGATGAAAAGAAATCTCGTCATATTGCCAGTCGTATCAAGAAGTTTCAATTAGAACAGCCGCTAGAAACCACTTTACAATTGGCTAATATTGTCAGTGAAGTAGTCAGAGGTCAGAAGAAAAAACACCCAGCAACACGAACTTTTCAAGCTATTCGTATTTTCATTAACCAAGAACTTAAACAACTCTCTGACACCCTAGAGCATTCTAAAGAAATATTAAGCCACCAAGGCAGACTCTCTATTATTAGCTTTCATTCTATTGAAGATCGCATTGTCAAACGCTTTATTCAAAAAAATTCACGACAAAAATCACTGCCAAAAGGCTTGCCAATTTTTGACCAAGCCATACAAAAAATGCCATTTAAAGACTTGGGCAAACAATTTGCCAGTAAAGACGAAGTCGGACATAACAAACGCTCTCGTAGCGCCATTCTAAGAGTGGCTGAGAAAAACTAATGCTGTCTGTCCGCATATCGCAACTTCAATTCAACCTAGTGTTATTCGTTAGTATTATTATTTTAAGCTTATTGAGTATTGTTTGGCATCACCAAATCTACACACTATACAAACAAATTAAATACAGTAATACACAGCATCACCAAATAATAGCACTCAACAAACAACTACTAAGTGAGCATTCTCAAATTATGAATGGAGATGAGATTAAAACCCATGCCATTAATACACTAGGCATGCATGAAGCTCAAACAAAAGACTTTGGCAAATGGTACAAGGGGAATCTTGCGCTATGAGTTTATTTCAATTTAAATCCCTGCCCGGCCTTGAAAGAGTCCAAGGTTATTGGCGTCGACAAGGCTTTGTAAAATTTATATTTGTAGCTTTATTTAGTATTTTTTCTTATCAAGCGATTTCTATTTCAAACACCCATCAACCTGGCCTCTCGGTGCAAGATCGAGCTCATAATCAGGCTAATAAAGTTCAAATCAATAGTGCCAGAAGAGGGGATATTCTGGATCGACATGGCAACATATTGGCCAGTTCCAGATTACTCAAACGCGTCATACTAGATCCGATGCTGATTGATCCAGCTTTCATTCCAGGCCTAGCGCAAGCGCTCAACATGAATGAGGCGGAATTAAGTGCGTTATTGGCTAAAAAAAGAAAGATAAAATCACGCTATTTACCTATTAAAAAAAACCTAACGCTTACTGATCCAATTCTTGACAAGCTAACTGATTTTAAAAAACAGAGAGTTGAGGTCTGCACAACAAAGCCTGGTCACGCCAAAATTAGCTTACTCGATAAGGTGCTTAACACTCTAGGGGTGCAGTCTGTAGAGGGTGAAAAGATAATGATTAATAAATGCGCCAAAAAGAGGATTGGACAAGCGCTAGCCTTAAGGCAAGATACTCAAAGATACTATCCAAAATCAGCCTCCATGGCACCACTACTCGGGCGAGTCAATTCTGAAAACAAAGGAGGCTCAGGAATTGAGGCAGAATTTGAAAACATATTGGCTGGTGTCGATGGTAAAAAACATTTAAATTTTACAAATAATGCCAACAATGCTTATTTTAATCCTCATATAAAGTCAGAACTCTTACACGGTCAAAATATTGAGTTAACAATCGATACAGATATTCAATACCATGCTTATGCAGCGATTAAAAAATCAGTTTTAAAGCATGAGGCCGACTCAGGATCGGCCATTATTCTAGCACCAAATGGCGAAGTTTTGGCCATGGTTAACTATCCTGCTGATGACCCTAATGACAAAAGCTTGTACAATCCGAGTCATTATCGAAATCGTGTTTTATCTGATAAGGTGGAGCCAGGGTCAACCATGAAGCCATTCACCATGCTTTTGGCATTAGACCAGGGAAAAATCACCGCAGAAGAAGATGAACTGATTGATGTCAGCAAGTCTATTGGCCACCTTAGAACCAATCGTGAAGTTAGAAAGTATGGCGATGCCATTACCGTTAAAAAAATCTTGCAAAAATCTCACAACTTAGGCACTGTTAACGTCTCTGAACGCCTTAGTAAAGAAGACATGTACAGCACTTGGAGTAAGCTTGGATTTAGCCGCCCTTTAAGCCTAGTTCCGAGTATTGAAAATTCTGGCTCACTCAGGCATTATGAGTCTTGGAGTCTGGCAGATAAACGCACACTGTCTTTTGGGCACGGGCCAATGGAAACTAATTTAGCGCAATTAGCCAAAGCTTATTTGGTATTTGCCAATGAAGGATCAGTAATGCCATTAAAACTGGTTAAAAATATGCCGAGTTATGAGCAAAGTACACAGGTTTTCAGTAAAGAGTCCACACACAAAATAGCCGGCTTACTCGATGCGGTTGCTTCGTGGAAAGGCTCAGGTTATCGTGCACGAATCAAAGGTTATAACGTTGCTGGAAAAACAGGCACTGCAGAGATGGTGGTGAATGGAAAATATCACAAAGATGGTGCCAAACGCACCTTCTTTACCGGCTTTGTGCCTGTTAAAAATCCTAAGTACATCATGGCGGTAAGACTGGATTATCCAAAAAAATGTTATGTCTACAAAAGACCTGATCTTAAAAATAAATGTGAAGGATCAAACTCTGCCGCTATGGTTTTTAACGACACTATGAAGCGTGTTTTAACCAACGATACTGCGATTAAACTAAGCGCCAATCCTTAAGTTCTACGCTTTCCTTTGAGAATGCCCTGCATAATTTTTTGTTGATCTTCCAAGGTGTGAGCATGATGAATAGAAGATTTAATCTGCTCGGCATGTTGTTGATTTTCTATGGCAGTCAAAATAGATAAAAATTCTTCTCGAGCCTGAACCTCGCTTAAATGAGGCTCGAGCACGCACAACTGCTTAAGTCGAGTAAAAATCCCCTGTTTGTCTTGAAATGGCTTAATCAACTCAGATTGAGAAATATCTTCATCAATTTGCGCCGACCTCACTAATTCCAATAGTACTTGAGAATTTTCAATAGTGCGCACTCTAACCTCAATGGTTGAATCTGCCAAAGCCGGATAATTTAATAATAAAGTGATCATCTTTGACATTAGCGCCTTTGTCTTAGAGTGTTGGACTGCAGGTTTGTGTACGGGTTGTAAGTCCTCACCATCTGAAAAACTAGACAAGTCAACCTCGCCAGTATCGTCAAAATCTGGCTCTATATCTGCATACACAGGTGGCAGCTCTGGCGTCTGAGGCTGTTGCTCTGCAACTGATCGAACTTGATCAATACTTTGGCCTACCATTTGGGCCAAGCCCTCCATTAACTGCTGTTGATAGACTTCGTAATTAACTGACGTTATTAGATTTGTGGCTTTTTCTAGAAATAGCGTTTTACCTTCGATAGTATCAAAATCAACTTCTGATTTCAGGTGTTCAAATAAAAATTGAGATAAGGGTTGAGCTTTAGAAATGCGCTCTTCAAAAGCCTTGGCAGACTCTTTTTTCACTAAAGAATCCGGATCTTCACCATCAGGTAGAAATAAAAACTTAAATGTTGTGCCTGCTTTCATGACTGGCAAAGTAATCTTAAGAGCTTTCCAAGCAGCTGCGCGACCCGCATCATCCCCATCAAAGCAAAATACGATAATATTGGTTGTGCGCATTAATATTTGTAAATGCTCAGTGCTAGTTGCAGTTCCAAGTGTGGCAACCACTTTAGTAATGCCAGCCTGGTGGAGTGCTACGACATCCATATAACCCTCTACCACCAGCATATAATCCATTGATCTGGAGTGCTTACGCGCATGATGCAAGCCGTACAACTCTTTGGATTTTGAAAAAATAACACTTTCAGAAGAGTTTAAATATTTAGCCTTTACCTCTTGTTCAAAGGCTCGACCACCAAAAGCAATAACATCACCCTTGGTATTATGAATAGGAAACATAAGCCGATCCCGAAAGAAATCGTAATCTCCATATTGACCCTCTTTAACCAAACCCAGTATTTTTAAATCATCTACCTCTTGCTCACTATTGTCAAAATGTAGCAACAAGTCCTTATTACTTGGGGTTGCAAAACCTAACTCAAACCGCTTGGCAATTTCACCGCTAATGCCTCTGGACTTTGCATAATTTACCGCCTTATCTTTGGCGGGAGAATTGCGCAACTGCATTCCATAAAAATCACTCACTTTTTTTGATAATGATCGATAGCGTTCAAATCTTGGGTCAACAGGTTTAGCGTTTGAGTCATACTCTATGGCCAGCCCGCATTCACTGGCAATGGTTTCAATTGCTTCTACAAAATTTAAGTTATCAAATTTTTGAATAAAACTAATAGCACCCCCACTCTCACCACACTTAAAACAATGATAAAATTGCTTGTGAGCATTCACAGCGAAGTTGCTATTTTTTCCTCCGTGGAATGGACACGGTGCACGATAATCACTGCCAGATTTTTTAAGTGGCACGCGTTTATTGATCAAATCAACAATGTCGATTTGATTGGGAAGATCATCAATAAAGCTCTGACTAATATAAGGCATAAATGGTATTTTAATGAATAATCGACAATTTTATCATCCTAAATTTCTGCCAACTTGGCTACTCATTAGTCTTATGAAATTTGGCGCCAAATTACCCTTTAAAGTACAAGTTACGCTTGGAAAAATAATGGGCATGGCTTTATACCCTTTGTTGGGTAGATTTAGAAAAATCGCTTTTATTAATATCTCTCGTTGCTTTCCTAATAAGCGTAAATCCGAAGTAGAAGCACTCGTTCGTCAAAATTTTGAAGCTTTGGGTGTGTCTATTTTTGAGACGGCTAATGCTTATTTTGCAACCAATGATAAAGTCTCATCTATGCTTAGTGTTCACAACGAACACCACCTAACAACAGCCATTAATAATCAACAAAGTGTCATCTTACTGGCCGCACACTTTATGCCGCTCATGCTTGGATCTCGTGCGCTGTTACTCAAGCATCATATAGCCAATATTTATCGCCCTCAAAATAATGCCTTATTTGATGAAACTATGCGTAAAGGCTTTGTTGATAATGGTGCCACCATGATCAAAACCAAAGACACCAAGTCCATGCTTAAAGCCATTAAAAACAAATTGCCTATTTGGTATGCACCTGACCAAGACTTAGGACTAGACAAATGTATCTTTGCCCCTTTTTTTGGCATTCAGACTGCCACTGTATCTGCCACAGCAAGACTGGCTAAAGGTGAAAATACTGTAGTAATCCCCTACTTCTTCATTCGTACCGACTCTGGCTATAGCATGAGCTTTGAGGCGCCTATTGAAAACTACCCTAATACTGACGCAGCCATTAGCGCCACAATAACTAACCAGATACTGGAAGCTCAAATTTTAAAATTCCCTGAACAATATCTATGGATACATAAACGCTTCAAAACACGCCCTGAAGGTGAGCAGGATTTTTATTAACTTATTTAGTTCAAGTATTAGAACAATTAATCAAATTAGCGTATAATTAACCCTTTATTATTTTACGTTTCAGAATTATTTATTATGTCAATTGATACACAAGCAATTATCAAAGAATACCAAACTACAGATGGAGATACTGGTTCAACTAACGTGCAGGTCGCTTTATTAACAGCGCGCATTAAGCATTTAACTGAGCATTTCCAAACTCATAAAAAAGACCATCACTCAAGAAGAGGTCTACTACATTTGGTTTCTCAACGTAAAAAATTGTTGACTTACCTTAAAGGTTCAAATGTAGATGCCTATTCTGATTTAATCTCACGCTTAGGTTTAAGAAAATAAATTAACTTATTTTCTTAAAAAGGCCCCGTTTGGGGCTTTTTTTATGCCCACTCAATAGTAAAATCAAGACCATGGAACTATCACCCACTTATCAAAAAATTAACGACCTGCTTGAACGAGCAAAAATACTCTCCGCTCATCTAGAGCTCGAGGAAAAACAGGGTCGTTTAGAAGAAGTTCTACTTGAAATGGAAAACCCAGCCCTCTGGTCAAACCCAGATGAGGCACAAGCATTAAGTCAGGAAAAAGTTAAACTGGAAAATATTTGTCAAACATTCGAACGCGCAGACAATATTTTAGAAGATGCGCAAGAATTGCTTGATATGGCACAAGCAGAAAATGACGAGGACACTGTTTTAGGCATTCAGGATGATTTAAACTCTATCGAAACGGCTATTGCCAAACTAGAATTTGAGCGCATGTTTAACGGTGATTTAGATGCCAACTCAGCCTATCTAGATATTCAATCAGGCTCTGGTGGTACTGAAGCCCAAGATTGGGCGGAAATGGTGCTACGTATGTATCTACGCTGGGGTGAAAAACACCATTTTAGTGTCAAGCTAATGGAGGCTTCAGCGGGTGAAGTGGCTGGCATCAAATCTGCTACCATTCATTTTGACGGCGAATACGCCTACGGCTGGCTGAGGAGTGAAATTGGTATTCATCGCTTGGTCAGAAAATCCCCATTTAATGCCAACGGTAAACGTCATACTTCATTCTGCTCGGTTTTTGTTTCACCAGAGGTAGATGACAATATTGATATCGAAATCAATAAAACTGATATCCGTATTGATACCTATCGTGCCAGTGGCGCCGGTGGCCAGCATGTTAATAAAACCGATTCAGCTGTACGAATCACTCACTTACCCACGAATACCGTAGTTCAGTGTCAAGATGGGCGCTCACAACATGCCAACAAAGATCAAGCCATGAAGCAGTTAAAATCAAAACTCTATGAGCTTGAAATGCAAAAGCGCAATAGCGAAAGTCAAGAATTAGAGGATGCCAAATCTGATATAGGCTGGGGACATCAAATTCGCTCTTATGTACTAGATCAATCTCGTATTAAAGATTTACGTACTGGCGTAGAGTCATCCAATACGGGTGATGTGCTTGATGGTAATTTAGACAAATTTATCGAAGCCAGCTTAAAGGCTGGCTATTAGCAGATATAGGCCTTGCCTATTATCTTTAAAATTAAGGAAAAAAATATGACAACAAATAATACACAACAGCCTGAGAAGACAACACATTATGACATGATTGCAATTGGTGCCGGATCTGGCGGTCTGTCAGCAGTAGAAAGAGCTGCAGAATATGGTAAAAAATGTTGTGTTATTGAGGTTAAAACGATTGGTGGTACGTGTGTTAATGTAGGTTGCGTGCCGAAAAAAGTTATGTGGTTTGCCGCTAATACCGCCACACAAATTAACAGTGCCAAAGGTTTTGGTTTTGATGTGGAACTCAAAAACTTCTCTTGGAAAACCTTAAAGGAAGGTCGAGATAACTATATTAAGGGCATTACCACTTGGTACGATGGCTATTTAGAAGAGCTAGGTATTGACTATATTCACGGCTTTGGTAAATTAGTTGATCAGCATACAGTTAGTGTCAATGGTGTTGAGTATAGTGCTGATACTATCGTTCTATCACCCGGTGGTGAGCCTGCTGTGCCTCATGTTGAAGGGGCGAAATATGGAATTACCTCAGATGGTTTTTTTGAGCTAGAAGACCTACCTGCAAAAGTAGCTGTTGTGGGTGGTGGTTATATTGGTGTAGAGCTTGCTGGCGTACTAAATGCACTTGGGTCCAGCGTCGAAATTTTCTGTAGAGCTGACAAGCTCCTAGGTGGATTTGATCCAATGATTCAAGATGCGCTGAATAAAGATTATGCTAATCATGGTATCAAACTTCATCATAATATTCAAATTGATAAAGTTTCAAAAGAGAAAACTCTACATACCAACAAAGGTGATTTTTCTGGATTTGATGTTATTATTTGGGCAGTAGGACGCAACCCAATGACTCAGCATTTAGGATTGGAAAATGCCGGAGTTGATTCTGACCAACGTGGTTTTATTCCAACTGATAAATTCCAAGCTACTAATATTGACAATATTTTCGCACTGGGTGATGCAACAGGCCGTGCACCACTCACACCGGTGGCTATTGCTGCCGGTCGAAGACTGTCTGATCGTTTATATAACAGTATGACAGATCGACACCTTGACTATAACAATATTGCTACTGTTGTCTTTTCACATCCACCTATCGGCACCATTGGCTTAACTGAAGCTCAGGCTAATGAACAATTTAACCAAGTTAAAGTGTATAAATCAGAGTTCACCCCAATGGCAGATGCCCTACTAGATCACAAAACAACGACAGCACTTAAACTGGTTTGCGAAGGGGATGATGAAAAAGTTGTAGGCTGTCATATCATGGGTCATGGCGCAGATGAGATGCTACAAGGCTTTGCTGTGGCTATTAAAATGGGTGCCACTAAAAAACAGCTAGATGATACGGTGGCGATTCACCCTTCAAGCGCAGAAGAGTTGGTAACCATGAGATAAATCTAATGGCGGTTTAATTTGCGCCATTTATAGGGCTCAATCGGCGGAGTATAAAAACCCCAAAAACCGAGTTTTTCCGCTTTGGCTAAATCCTCTTCTTGCTGGTAGGCATCTTTGTAAGAAAATGCCATGCCCGACTCCACCATAAGTTTGCCAATATTAGTATTTCCCTTATAAATTCGAACCAAAATTCTCTGATAATGATCGATACCTATCGGCTTTATCGCAATTTCTCCAGGAAGACTTTTAAGCAGTCTTTGCAAATAGCGTTTCGACAATCGCCCACAATCAATCACTCGGTTAACATGTTCACGACATTTTTGTTTAATTTCTGGCGTATCAATATCAGCAAGGCGCATTTGCAAACTCACACTATCACCATCTACAATGTATAAAGATTGATCACTATGGAGTGAGAAATCACCTACATTGGCCAGCGCCCTAAATGAGACAAACAAAGCGAAAACAAATAATTTCATATACAAGATGGGTAGCGGTAAAATTAATCATTTTATCCGATGATTGACGCACACTATGGATGCATTAGAGCAAGTAAAATTTGATGAGCAAGGCTTGATACCTGCAATCGCTCAAGATCACCAAACAGGTGAGATTTTAATGTTTGCTTGGATGAATCAAGAAGCACTATCATTGACAATTGAAAAACAACAAGCGGTGTATTACTCGCGCTCGCGCCAGAAACTCTGGTTCAAGGGTGAAGAGTCTGGACATGCGCAAAAAATTAAAGAGATTTACACCGATTGTGATCGTGATGTTATTCTTCTAAAAATTGAACAAATAGGTGGCATTGCTTGTCATACTGGTAGAGCCTCTTGCTTTTTTCAAAAATTAGATAACAATAACTGGCAGACAATGACCAAAGTTATTAAAGACCCAAAGGATATATATGGATGATATTTTCAAACAATTAGAACTAATTTTAGAGCAGCGCAAAGGTGCAAGTGCTGATAGCTCTTACGTGGCTTCTTTGTATAATAAAGGCACAGATGAAATTTTAAAAAAAATCGGTGAAGAGTCTGCTGAGGTGATTATGGCAACTAAAGATGGCGTAAATGACAAAATTATCTATGAAGTGGCAGATTTATGGTTCCATACGTTAGTATTACTACGACACAAAGACATAGAAGTCGATAAAATAGAGCAAGAATTATCAAGACGCTTTGGCTTGTCGGGGTTAGAAGAAAAAGCCAATAGAAATTAACAAATAAAAATAGGAGAGAATTATGATGCCAGGACCTTTTGAACTGATTATTATTTTAGTTATTGTATTACTACTGTTTGGTGGTAAACGCCTTAAAAATATTGGTGGTGACCTAGGTGGCGCTATCAAGGGCTTTAAAAAGTCTATGAAAGATGGTGAAAATGACAAGCTAGATGGTAAAGATGCTAAAGATGAGATCATCGAAGCTAAAGTTGTAGATAGCAACAAAGACTCTAAATAAACCCTTTACATGTTTGACATTGGTTTTTGGGAATTTGCCTTAATTGGCATCATCGCCTTGGTGGTTGTAGGACCCGAGCGTATGCCTAGTATCGCCAGAGCTGCAGGAAAATATGCTGGAAAAGCTAAACGCTTTATTGCCAAAATTCAAGAGGATGTTGGCGAAGAGTTAGAGGTTGACAAACTCAAAGAACAGTTCAATGCAATGGATAAGGAAGCTAATATCGTTGAAATAATTGACGATGCTAAAGAAACCATTAGTGACATTAAAACCGATGTCAACAACATTAAAAACGATACTGATAGCACTAAAACATGACTCCTAAAGAAATGACCTTTGTTCAACATCTGGTTGAACTGCGTGACATCTTGTTACGCTCAGTTATTGCCATACTGGTTATTTTCATTAGCTTATTTCCTTTTGCAAATGAAGTCTACAGTTTTATCGCTGCACCTATTATCAGCGTTCTACCTCAAGGTAGTAATATTATTGCCATTGGTGTTATATCACCATTCTTAACTCCACTTAAAATGGCGTTAATCATGGCGGTGTACATCGCCATGCCCTATCTGCTTTATCAAGTGTGGAAGTTCATTGCACCCGCACTCTACAAACACGAAAAACAAATGATTATGCCTTTGGTTATCTCTTCAACCATTTTGTTTTATGCCGGCCTATTGTTTTCTTTTTACATTGTCTTTCCAGTTATCTTCGGGTTTTTATCTAGCATTGGCCCAAGTATTGTTGACTTTACACCTGATATCCAATACTACTTAGATTTTGTACTCAAGGTTTCATTTGCATTTGGTATTGCCTTTGAAGTGCCAATTGCCACCATCTTGCTAATTATGTTTGGTGCAACCACCATTGAAAATCTAAAAAAGAATCGACCATATGTTGTGATCGGCGCCTTTATATTGGGCATGCTGTTAACCCCGCCTGATATTATCTCGCAAACCCTAATTGCCATCCCTATGTGGTTATTGTTTGAAGCTGGGCTTATTTTTGCCCCTTTATTTGTGCGAAAAGAAGAGGATTCTGAATCGAGTTCTAATGATACTGATCCCGATAATGATCCAGATCAGCCATCTAAATCCGACTCTGAAGATGATGATGACTGGAGTGATGACGAGTTCGACACCGAAATGGACAAAATCGATGAAGATTTTCAAAAGATGGATGAAGAATTTGCCGACTACCTAAAAAAACTAGACGACGAAGATCCTAAAAAGAAAAGCTAAAAACTAGCTTAATAATTCAAACGCATTAATTACACTTTCGGCGACATCAACAATGCGCTTGTTTTTATCCATCGCCATTTTTCTCAACGACTGATAAGCCTCATCCTCATTAATCTCTTTGTGCTTCATTAGTAAACCTTTCGCCTTTTCGACTGCTTTACGCTCAGATAGTTGATTACGAGTTGCATCAAGCTCGTCTTTTAGCGCCTGAAACTCTCTAAATCTAGCCATAGCAACATCAATAATTGGCTGCACACGATTCTCTTCAAGGCCGTCTACAATATAAGCGTTAACGCCTGATTTAATAGCAGAGCTGGCCATCTCAGAATTTGATTCCTCAGCAAACATAACAATAGGCTTAGGCTTGGTGTTGTTGATATCGCTTAAGTTGGCAAATACCTCTTCATCTGGAATGTCCGCATTAACAATAACCACATCTGCATGAGTCATTTCGTTGCTATCTGCTAGCTGGGCACTACTACCCATACGGCAGATAACATCATGCCCCTTGTCTTGTAAGGCTCTACGCAACATGGCAGAACGTCCAGAGTTCTCATCAACTAAGATGATTTTAAGTGCTATATTCATAGGGGGTGTATTTTAACTTATGAGGTCATACAAGATTT
The DNA here is from genome assembly GCF_963981275.1 of uncultured Candidatus Thioglobus sp. NCBI lineage: Bacteria > Pseudomonadati > Pseudomonadota > Gammaproteobacteria > Pseudothioglobaceae (SeqCode) > Candidatus Thioglobus > uncultured Candidatus Thioglobus sp. The sequence continues at coordinate 27,982 of NZ_CAXCCZ010000014.1, forward strand.
AAAAATTGCTCTATGCACATCTCCAATACTAACAATGCCCACTAGCTTTCCATTTTGAGTTACTGGAATTCTACGATATTTTCTAAGCCACATAGTGCTTGCTGCTTTTAAACAAGGCATATCAAGATCAATACTATCTACACCATTGGTCATGACTTCGCTTATTTTGGCATTCATGATATCTTTGTAATTTGTCTCCATATTTTCAAAGTCAAAATGCGTATCACTCATAATGTCTTCCAATTTCGGAAACATGTGTTGCAATATATCTTTTTCAGAAATAATACCAACCAAGTTATTATCTGCATCTACAACTGGCGCGCCACTGATATGATCCATAATCATCATTAATGCAATATCCTTAACTGGCTGATCAGCTGTTACTGTTTTCACGTCAGTTGACATAATATCTTGAACAATCATATTTTCTCCATTTTTATTAAGTATTAATACCCCTATTCTACATAATTAATATTTATATTTTCAAGGGATTTACACCAAAAAACCCCGCTATAAGCGGGGTAAAAATTATCTGGAATTTTTGTCAGGGAATCTTTACAACCCTCCCTTGTAAGGGTTTATTTTGTAAACTCTGGATAAGCCTCTAAGCCACACTCAGAAATATCAGAGCCTGCATACTCTTCTTCTTCAGAGATTCTAACACCCATAATTGCTTTAAGCACTAACCACAATACTAGCGAGGTACCAAATACCCAAACAAAGATTGTACCTGCACCCGCTAACTGACCACTGAATGAAACACCCGAATTAGTCAATGGCACTGCTAATAAACCCCACAGACCAACAATACCGTGTACGGAAATTGCACCTACTGGATCATCAATTTTGAATACTTTATCAAGTGTCGAAATAGAGAATACCACCAAGATACCACCAACAGCTCCGATTAGAGTTGCCTCTAAAGCAGTTGGTGTATCAGGTCCAGCAGTAATCGCCACAAGTCCTGCTAATGCACCATTAAGCGCCATTGTAAGATCTGCCTTACCCCATAGTAGTTTAACCAATAGTAACGCCGCAATAACACCACCAGCTGCTGCTGCGTTAGTATTTAAAAACACCATTGCCACTGCATTAGCACTTTCCTTACTTGCTATCGCTAATACCGAACCACCATTGAAACCAAACCAACCTAACCAAAGGATAAAAGTACCTAAAGTTGCAAGTGGCATGTTTGCACCTGGAATCGCATTTGATGAACCATCTTTGTTGTACTTACCCTTACGAGCACCCAATACAATAACACCTGCTAAAGCAGCAGCAGCACCAGCCATGTGTACAATACCTGAACCTGCAAAGTCAGAGAAACCTAAATCACCTAGTACGAATAAACCAAATACCGCTTCACCATTCCATGTCCATGCGCCTTCCATTGGGTAAATAACACCAGTGAAAATAGCTGCAAATGCAAAGAAAGAGAATAACTTCATACGCTCGGCAACTGCACCAGAAACAATTGACATTGCTGTTGCAACGAAAACCACCTGGAAGAAGAAGTCTGATGGCGCTGCATAAGTTGCATCTTTAGCAACTGTTTCAATTCCATCTAACATGACACCACCGCCATACATAATGTCATAACCATAAACCATATAAGTTGTACACGCGATTGCAAATAAACCAATGTTTTTTGTTAAAATTTCCGCCGTATTTTTACTACGAACCATACCCGCTTCAAGCATTGAGAAGCCCGCTGCCATCCACATAACCAATGCACCCATCATTAAGAAATAAAAGGTGTCTAATGCAAATTGCATTTCTAAAATTGTATTTTCCATGTTGCCTCCTTTATAACGCTACTGAACCAGTTTCACCCGTACGAATACGAACCACTTGTTCTAGCGAAGTAATAAATATTTTTCCATCACCAATCTTGCCGCCCTCAGATTTTGCCGCAACACTAATTGCTTCAATAACACTGTCAACCTGATCTGCAGCAATCGCAATCTCCAGCTTAACCTTGGGTAAAAAATCTACTGTATATTCCGCACCTCTGTATAACTCAGTATGGCCTTTTTGACGACCAAAACCCTTTACCTCGGTTGCCGTGATTCCTGAAACGCCTATCTCTGATAGCGCCTCTCTAACTTCATCAAGCTTAAAAGGCTTGATAATTGCTGTAATTATTTTCATCATCTTTCTCCTGTTTTCTTTAAAGCAAAAAAAAGCCAGTTATCTCGATTTGCAAAATTTGCAAATAAAAATAACTGGCTTCAATACCATTTTTTACACAACTCCCTCATGAAGCATGCAAAAAAAAACGCTTATTTAAACTCTTATCAAAAAGAATCTAAATAAACGTCTATGTTTGTTGTCAAATCCCGCCTTTGGGTCTAACTACGAAAAATTATAACCACTTTAACAAATAAATGCAACTTAAATTTTATAACCAACATCATGCATACGTATCCTCAAAATTTTCCAAAAAATCTTCAACAGATAAATAATGATTACCATCACATGAAAAGCTAAGCCCAATGGTGCCGTTCATAATATTAAGGCTGGCTGTTTTCAAATATAAATTATCGTCCATAAAACGCATATGTTTAAACTTGCCAAATACGTCTTTAACTTGCTCCTGGGTAACCTTAGCATCCACCGGATACTTTTTTTTGGGATACAGTAAGCATATATCAGGACTGGTAATTTCTTCAAGCACATGGACATGGTAATTGTAAGGGTTGTCAATTGTCCAAATAGTTGCTCTCGAAGACGCATAATGAAGCTTCAAATGAAAAGCGCCCAATTCATTTAATAACTCAACTGCAATATTATGAACAGTATCAATTGATTTATCCATTGCAGAGTTTGCTCGCGTTTGATTAAACAAATTAGAGCGAATTTCTGGATCGCCTTTAATTTGTCGCCAATCATCCAAATTAATATCTTGCTTTGGCAGTGGTAACTTCTCCAGTTCAAGATCAAACACCAATAAGGCAACAAACTGATCGTTATGACAGATTGAATGCACCATACTAATGCACGGCTTCAAGGACGTTCTAGAAATATAAGTATTGGAAATATAAATTGGATGCTGCTCATCTACCGCATTAAAAAAAGGCCGATCTGATAAATCTCGCCCCTTAAATTCTGGCAATATCGCCTCTTTGCTAATATTAGCACTCATCTGAATGCCCGATGTATCTAATACATAAGCCAGTCTTGTGTATTGATGATGTTGCATATATGAGAAAAGCAATTCATTCAAATGATCGAAGCTAAGCTCTTTGTCTAAGCAACTATCACAAGCCTGAGCAAGTTGCATTAGCCCTTCGCCCAACTGGTCTGTTAAAAAGGTTTTCTGCTCATTAATTAAATCTGAAATTTTCATACTTCAACCATTGCTAAATAATCTCGCTCACTCAAAATAGTTAGGCCAAATTTTTCAGCCGCCTCAATTTTCTTTTGCCCAACATTATCACCAATTACCAAATAATCTGTTTTTCCAGTAACACTAGATGCAACCTGAATACCTAGTTTTTTTGCGTTTTTCTTCATGACTTCTCTTGAGCCATTCATCTTTCCAGTAAAGACAATTTTCCTACCTGACAATTCATGAGAAATCTTAATAGCATCCATATAAACTGGTGTTATTTCTAAATTGAACTGATACTGAAGCAACTCGTCAAACTCATTTCGAATGGTTTTCAAACCTTTTACAATCAATGCAGCAGTTAGATCTGCAAAGCCATCAATATCAGCAACTTGGTTTTCATCAAGTGTAAAGATATCCTTAATAGAATAAGATTTTAATAAGTTTTCGCAATTACCCAAGCCCATTCTAGTAACACCAAAAGCCGCCAAAAAACGCCAATCTTCAACCTGCTCGGTATGAGACCTACCAAGTTGAGTAAGTAAGTTTTCACTGGTTTTGTCACCAAAACCCATTGCGGTTAAATCACCATGACTTAGGCCATAAATTTGTGAAATTTTATCAATGCCATGTGCATACAGCTTTTCGATCGTGGCAATACCAAAGCCATCGTTATTGGCCAGTATCTTAAAGAAGTACTCCATTTTTCCAATAATTTGAGCGGGGCATTTACTGTGATTAACACACATTAAAAAATCAGATTCCCATTGCAAGGGCGTTTGACAACTTGGGCAAATACTTGGAATATCCACAGCTACAGACTTAAGCACTTGATTAATTTTAGGAATTACCAAGCCCGAACGTGTTAACTCAATTACACTACCAGCACCCAAGCCTTGTTCCTTCACCAAACCGTAATGATGTCCTGTTGCACGCACAATGGTCGCACCACTTAACAAGGTGGGCTCCAACTCTGCAACTGGCGTGATTTTTCCTGTACGCCCAACTTGCGGGGTGACAGATAAAACCTTAACTTGAGCCTTATCTTTATTTTCTTTAAAAGCAATCTGCCAGCGATGAAATTTTCTATTGGCGCCCATTTGAGTCTTTAAAGCTTTGCTAGTTGTCTCAAAAACCACGCCATCTACATCAAAATCTACCGTGGTTAATACTTCAGCTACAATCAGCTCAAAGCGCTCGATTAGCTCGCCAACACTTCCTTGCCAAGTTGGCAACTGTGCAAATGGTACAAACAAAGCCGCCTTATTATTGATAGCTTGCTGAGCTTTTTCATCTAAGGCTTTTTCTTTAATTAAGCTGGCTTGAAAATTACGTGGATATTCAAAACTATCTGATAAATGTGTCTGAAAATAACTTTGCTTAACTACAATTTCACCCGCACCTTGTCCACGCTCAGAATCATTATAAACTTGAAGTCCGCGAGCAAACACCCTGGAAATGTCGCTGCCTTTTTTACCATCTCCACGTGTATATAAGCACTCTCCATCGTCATAACCAGCAAAGCCATCGAGCTTGGGTGTGGCTTTAATTTGGATATCTTGAGCTTCTAGATTAATTTCAGCTGCAGATTTTTGTAGACGCTCAATCCATTTCTGAATTTCAAGCCAAGTATAAGCCTTGTCCGTCGATAACATTATCTCGGGTAATAAAACTTTTTCCTCGGAAAATCCCCGCCCTTCTGGTTCGACCACTTGCAGCAGTGAATACTTTGGCAGTCTTTGCTTTAACGCTGAAAGATAGACGAAATCATAGTCCTGATCACTAACTATGGGATTCCCTTGTCGATAAGCGGCGTTAGCTAGCTCACAGAATTGCGCCAAATCTTGATCAGATAAATCATTCACCAAGATTTCTTGGCGAATGATTTGATCAATGATTGGTTGTGACAGCGTCACCTTAATTTTAGTTAGAACTGCTTAGCAATATTGCCTAAGAACTCATAACTAAAGTCGATGGTTGCTTGCTCATTTTCTTCAGAAAGATCATTAAAGTAAACCTCTGTCTTTCCTGTATCAATCTGCTTAACAATAATCTGAAAGGATTTCTTAATGGCATCATCACCAAACATACGCGAGAAAATACCTTGATCTTCAGTTCTGGCAACGTTAATATAGAAACTACCTTCTTTAACATCTTTGTCTTCAATATCAATATTTAGCTGGTCTAGCGCCCAACCCATATTATCCCAAGTGTCATATTGGCCTAATGAGAAAGTCAGTTTGGCGTAGCCACCAATACCTTTATCCACTGCCACACTTAATACCTGCTCTTCTTTAGCCTTAATAATCTTCTCTCTAGCCACCGCATGATCACTACCTAAGAATGTCATTAGTCGATAGAGCATTTCTGTTTCTAGCGCCTGATCTTTAGGGCGAGACTGCCAAATCGTGTTTTCATCATCACTACCCGCTTTGGTAAGCACCTCTTCCATTGAATTTAGAGATAGGTATACCGAAGTCTTACTACCGTTTTCATTTGGCTCGATACGAATGCGATATTTATCAACAATTGGCAGTGCATAACGCGCCGCAATGGCTTTTTTCAACATAGAGCGAATAACACCTAACGATCGATCTGGAATTTCAGGATGATTTTCTAAGAAATCCGTCTCCATTAGGCCAATTTTTTTATTGGTTTTTTTAATAGCGAAACCGTGTGACTTAAAGAAACTTTTAGATAAATTCCACACATCATCTGTTTTTTTGTCAACCACTAACCAGCGACGCTCGCCTGAGCGTTTAACCTCAACATTTGATGGCACTCTAAGAATGCTTGTTGCCTCTTTAATTGCCTCATCTTTTTTAGAAAAACTAATCGTATCTTCTTGAATATTAGAGACATAATTTTCCAACTTGAATGAGTTTTGTGCACTCGGCTTGGTTAAATCCGGCGGTATCTCCAAAGAAGTAACAGTTTTGTTGGCGTAATATTTAATATCTCTTTCGCCCAAACTTGGCGCCTGCTCTTGTGTTTTTTCTTCAAAAGAAAAACAGCCCACTAAAGATAAAGAAAGTAGTGCTGTTAATGATATTTTAATCATACTATATAACTCCCAAATTAGATAAATCCTGCTCTAATGTTACCCGAGCTTGTTGTGATAATTTTGTCAGTGGCAGGCGAATGCCGCTGCCACATTTGCCCATTTTATGCATGGCCCATTTAACCGGTATCGGGTTAGACTCAATAAATAAACTTTGATGCAAATCCTCAAGTGGCTGATTAATTAATGTAGCTGTCGCTTTATTATCTTCAAATGCTGCTTGATAAGCTTGTGACAAAGCCTCTGGTACCACATTCGCACTCACCGAAATACCGCCATGACCACCCATTAAGATAAAGTCAATCGCAGTGGCATCATCACCACTATAAAGCAGAAAATCCTCTGGGCAAGTATCTATCAAAGCTTGTGCAACCTCTAAATTACCTGTGGCATCTTTGACGCCGATAATATTTGAAATTTTTGACAACCTAACAATCGTTTCAGGCAATAAATCTACCGCTGTACGTCCAGGCACATTGTACAAAATTTGATCAATATCCACTGTTTCGGCGATTAACTTGTAATGCTGGTACAAGCCCTCTTGAGTGGGCTTATTGTAATATGGTGTCACCAATAAACAAGCATCAGCACCAATCTGTTTGGCAGCTTGAGTTAGTTCAATGGCTTCAGAGGTAGAATTAGCACCCGTACCTGCAATAATGGCAATTCTGCCATTAGCAAATTCAACTGTTTTGCGCATCACTTTAATGTGCTCGTCTTGATTTAATGTGGCACTCTCACCTGTTGTACCCATGGAGATAATCGCACGCGTACCTGATGCTACGTGAAAATCTACCAATGATTCAAGCGCTGCATAATCCACCGATCCATCATCAAGCATTGGGGTGATTAAGGCTACCATTGAGCCGGTTAAAGGGTGATTTATACGCATGACAATAAACAATAAAATATTATTAAGATTATATACGAATTG
>NZ_CAXCCZ010000015.1:0-30505 GCF_963981275.1 uncultured Candidatus Thioglobus sp.
TGTGGAACCATTCTAGCGCCATTCGTTACTTTAGAAAACTCAGCCATATGCGCGCGATCATCATCAATGTATTTTTGCTCAAAAGGCAAATTCCACTTGTCTAGAAGCTCTTTGGTTTTGACGCAAATTGGGCAAGTATGAGTTGAGTAAACGACAATTTTCATGCTTATCCTTGAAGCGCTTCAACGACTAAATCACCGATTTTGCTTGTGCCGACAACGTTGTCGCCTTCAGCTGCAATGTCTGCTGTGCGGTAGCCCTGATCTAGCACTGTGTTTACTGCACCATCGATTTTGTCAGCCAACTCAACTTGGTCAAGTGAGTAGCGTAGCATCATTGAAACTGACAAAATTGTGGCTAGTGGGTTGGCAATATCTTGGCCAGCAATATCTGGTGCAGAGCCGTGAATTGGCTCGTACATACCAAAGCCATCTTTATTAAGAGATGCACTTGGCAACATACCAATAGAACCTGTAAGCATCGCTGCACAATCAGACAATACGTCACCAAATAAATTTGACGTTACCATAACGTCAAATTGCTTTGGCGCTCTAACGAGTTGCATGGCTGCGTTGTCCACATACATGTGAGAAAGTTCAACATCTGGGTAGTCTTTAGCCACCTCGATCATTACTTCGCGCCATAATTCACACACTTCTAACACATTGGCTTTATCGACCGAACAAACACGTTTGTCGCGTTTTTGCGCAATTTTGAAGGCTGAATGGCCAATACGACGGATTTCAGATTCTGAATAGGTTGCACTGTTAAAACCAAAGCGCTCACCATCACGAACTTCGATACCGCGTGGCTGGCCAAAGTAGATGCCAGACACTAATTCACGCACAATCATCAAATCTAGGCCTGAAACAATTTCTTCTTTCAAAGTTGAAGCGCTGGCTAGTTGTGGATACAAAATAGCGGGGCGAAGATTTGAGAATAAATCCATCTCTGCACGCAAACCTAATAGGCCACGCTCAGGACGAAGATCACGCTCTAATGCTTCCCATTGATAACCACCAACAGCACCTAATAAAATAGAATCACACTGTTGAGCAGCGTCTAATGTTGCTTGCGGCAGTGGCGAGCCAGTTTCATCATAAGCCGTGCCGCCAATGAGACCGTGCACTAACTCCATGTTCAGATTATTATTTGCGTTTAAATGGTTAATTACTTTAAGCGCCTGTTCAACAATCTCCTGACCAATGCCATCACCCGGCAACACCAATACTTTTGACATGATTCTTCCTTTTATTTAAATCTTAAAAAATGCTATTTTACTAGATTTCAACCATCTCAAATTGATCCTTGGTCACGCCACAATCAGGACAAACCCAATCTTCAGGTACATCACTCCATTTTGTACCAGGCTCAATTCCTTCTTTTGGAGAGCCTTTTTCCTCGTCGTAAACCCATCCACAAACTATACATTTAAATTTTTTCATTATTATTTCCTTTTGTTAAATACGTAAAAAAAGGGAGTAAGTCACTCCCTTTTTTGCCGAACTGGCTAAACGCTATAGATCATCAGCGTTTTTTGCCAAGTATTCAGCCACACCTGCTGGTGTATCTTTCATGCCTTCGTCACCCTTGTTCCAACCTGCAGGGCAAACTTCACCATAGGTTGTGTGGAAATCAAGCGCATCGACCATACGTAACATTTCATCAACATTACGACCTAATGGCAAGTCGTTAACCACTTGATGGCGCACAGTAAACTCTTCATCAATTAAGAATGAAGCGCGCAGCGCAATGCCTGCCGGGTGCACAATGCCGTAAGCTTCCATAATAGAATGATCTGTATCCGCTACCAATGGGAAATCAATAGGACCTAGGCCACCATCTGCTGGCTGTGTGTTACGCCAAGCGTTGTGAGTGAACTGTGAATCAACTGAAATGCCAACTACTTCAACGCCTTTCTCAGCAAATTGCGCTACACGGTGGTGGTGTGCTAGAATTTCTGAAGGGCAAACAAAAGTAAAATCTAGTGGATAAAAGAACACCATGATTTTTTTGCCTTTCAGGCTAGATAATGTAAATTCATCAACAATTGTGCCATCTGCTAATACTGCTGCTGCCGTGAAATCGGGTGCTTGTTGTGTTACTAAAACGCTCATACTTCTCTCCAATAAATAATCTATAAAACCCGTTGATTATACAACGATGAAACCTTGTATATCTTATAAAAAATAAGGGTTTAGCGATGACAAGCTGAAATGCAAGCAAATACTCACGTAAAATATCAACATGCTTAAAATCTACAATACACTCAGTAAACAAAAAGAAGTTTTCCACCCTATCGATCCTGAAAAAATAGGCATGTATGTCTGTGGCATGACGGTCTATGATTATTGTCATATGGGGCATGCTCGTGTTTTGGTGATGTTTGATGTTATTACTCGCCACCTTAGGCGCCAGTTTCCCAGTGTTACTTATGTGCGAAATATTACCGATATTGATGACAAAATTATCGCTAGGGCGATTGAGAATGGTGAAGACATTTATAGTCTGACGAACCGTTTTATTGATGCTATGCATGAAGATGAGCGTGCACTTGGCATACTGCCGCCTGACATTGAGCCACGTGCAACTGACGCCATGGATCAGATGTTTTACATGATTAAAACTCTAATAGAAAAAGGCATTGCCTATCAGGCAAAAAATGGCGACGTGTATTATTCGGTACGCAAGTTTTCAGGATACGGACAACTCAGCGGCAAAAATCTAGATGATTTAGAAGCAGGTGCAAGAGTTGATATAGATTCTGACAAAAAAGACCCACTAGATTTTGTTCTTTGGAAAATGGCCAAGCCTAGCGAGCCTAGCTGGACATCCCCTTGGGGAGATGGCCGCCCAGGTTGGCATATCGAATGTTCGGCTATGTCTACACATCACCTAGGCAAACATTTTGATATTCACGGAGGCGGAATGGATTTATCCTTCCCGCATCATGAAAATGAAATTGCTCAATCTGAAGGCGCTAACAATTGCACATTTGTTAATACTTGGATGCATGTTGGTTTTGTCAATATTAATGATGAAAAAATGAGCAAATCGCTGAATAATTTTTTCACCATTCGTGGCGTTTTGGAAAGCTTCGATGGCGAAACTCTGCGCTACTTCATTATGAGCTCGCATTATCGCTCGCCACTCAACTTTTCAGATGCCAACCTTAACAATGCCAAGTCTTCTCTTACTCGTCTATACACAGCGATTCGAGGATTGCACGCGAGTGATGCAGCACTGAATGAAGTCTCTCAGCGCTTTGATTTTGAAACACGTTTCAACGAAGCACTAGATGATGATTTCAATACGCCAATTGCTCTTAGCATACTATTTGAATTAGCAAAATTAATTAATTCTGAGCGTAGCAAAGATATTGACCAAGCCAATGCCTTGGCTCAACTTCTAGTAAAATTAGGTGGCTATATTGGCATCTTACAAATGCAAGCAGATACCTTTCTAAAACAGGGTGTCGCTCTGTCTGATGAAGATATTGATAAGAAAATTAAACAACGTGACGAGGCCAAGGCTAATAAAGACTTTGCTACTTCTGATCAAATTCGAGATGAACTCACTGAACTGGGCATTGTTTTAGAGGATAGTGCAAATGGCACCAGCTGGCGCAGGGGATAATTCACGGAGGAAGGCAAGGCCTTCCTCCATTAACTGGTCTGAGATTGATACCATTCTGTTGGATATGGATGGCACCTTATTAGACCTTAATTTTGATTTGCATTTTTGGATGGAATATCTGCCTTTGGTGTATGCCAACAAGCACAATCTTACCCACCAGCAATCTAAAGATAAAATTTATCCAATGCTGGAAGCAGAGCAGGGTAATCTGCACTGGTATTGTTTGGATTATTGGCAAAAAATATTTAAATTAGATATTGCCAAACTTAAAGAGGATGTTTCTCATTTAATTCAAATTCATCCTTTTGTACTGGATTTTTTAACTCAGGCGAAACAACACAACAAGCGTATTTATTTAGTTACTAATGCACATCGAAAAACCTTGCAGCTTAAAATGCGAGTTACTAACTTAGAAAGCTATTTTGACGCCATCATCTCTTCACACGATTACAACATCGCTAAAGAAGAGCAAGGCTTTTGGCAGCAACTAGAGCAAGCTGTTGGCCTTGATAAAAGCAAGAGTATTTTCTTTGATGACTCTATTAGCGTGCTAAATTCTGCCAAAAAATTTGGCATCGGCACCGTTGTAGCCATTAGCAAGCCCAGCTCCAAAATTGAAACAAAGACTGTCAAAGGGTTTATTAATATTGAAACTTTTGAGCAAGCAACGCCTCTAAAGCATCACTCATAAAAAAACCCGTCTATTGACGGGTTTTAATTGATAACAACTGGTTAGTGATTACTCACCACCAATCGCACCCATTAATGCAAAACTTTTTACAAAAGGAGTTGCCATTCTCGGATCTTTGATCATCGCACCAAAGTCACCTGCTTCGAACTTTAACTTACCCATTGTAACTGCCATGCCCATTGATGCCATGCCTAATGGCTTATCCAACCATTTCATCCAATTTTTCTTATCGGCACGCATATCCCAATCAACACTCTCCCCATTGTAGTCACCTGCTTTAACGCATTTGCCACTTTCAACGACAAAAATACCCGTTGGTGTGCCATCGCCTTTAAAGCCACAAGCAATAGTTGAAGAGAAATCAATCTCTGCCAACTTACCACTCACCTCATCAGATGCGTTCCACTCATCTTTTAATTGATTCATCCATTCGTCTGAAAACAATACTGCCATACTAATCTCCTATTGTTAGCACTAAAAAAGGTAAGTAACTCTCAACCTCACCTTCTCTCCTCAAGTTTATTCATTTTATGAATGGCAATATTATGCCTATTAATAAGTGTCAAAACTGCTTATTTTTATACCAAAAATAAAACAAAATATCATCACTTGATTTTATATAAAAACAAGATAACGTATAATCTGACGCATGAACCTCCCTTTAAAAATTGGCATTCTTTCAGATACACACGGATCTATTCATCCGGGCATTGTCACTCTGGTTAATCAATGCGATATTATTGTGCATGCGGGGGATATTATCGATGAGAAAACTTTATTATTACTAAAGCCTAAACAGAGAACTGTTGCTGTACAAGGCAATAACGACACTCATTTAACTCAATTAAAAACTACCGAATTTATTGAATTACCCGGTGGCACATTGGTGGTTAATCATGGGCATACACTGGGTCGCCAGCCTTCGCACCCTTTGTTAAGAGAGGCTTACCCCAATGCCAAAATGATTGTCTATGGACATACGCACAAACAACTAATAGAGCAAGACTCATCCCCGTGGGTTGTTAATCCGGGCGCTGCAGGGGAAATACGCAATCATGGTGGCCCTAAATGCCTACTACTAACCATTGAGTCCGAGCAAAACTGGCAGTTAAAACCTTATAATTTTAACTAGTTATCAACAATGTCCTTAGTAAAAAATCAAGTATTTCACTATATGCAATGTATAATTGATGGCTTTTATAAGTAAACAGGAACGACAATGAAAAATGCTTTTTATGCACAATCAGGCGGTGTAACTGCAGTAATTAACTCTTCTGCATGCGGCGTAATTGAAACAGCTCGCAAATATCCAGAGAAAATCGGCAAAGTTTATGCTGGTCAAAATGGCATTATTGGTGCCTTAATGGAAAACTTAATTGACACATCTAAAGAGTCAGATGCTGATATTGCAGCACTTAAGCATACACCTTCAGGTGGTTTTGGCTCTTGTCGCTACAAAATGAAATCTTTAGAAGCTAACAAAGCAGAATACGAAAGACTAATCGAAGTATTTAAAGCTCATGATATTGGTTACTTCTTCTATAACGGTGGTGGCGATTCAGCTGATACTTGTTTAAAAGTTTCTCAGTTATCTGAGTCTATGGGGTACCCGATTCAAGCAATTCACGTACCTAAGACGGTTGACAACGATTTACCAGTAACAGACAACTGCCCAGGTTTTGGTTCAGTTGCTAAGTACATTGCAGTATCCACAATGGAAGCTAGTTTTGACGTAGCTTCAATGTGTGCCACTTCAACTAAAATTTTCGTACTTGAGGTTATGGGTCGTCATGCTGGTTGGATCGCTGCTGCAGGTGGTTTATTAGATGATTCAATTCCAGTGGTTATCTTATTCCCTGAAGTTAAATTTGATGAAGAGAAGTTCCTAGCTAAAGTTGACGCTAACGTTAAGAAATTTGGCTACTGTACAGTTGTTGTATCTGAAGGTACGCAATGGCCAGATGGCAGATTCTTAGCTGAGCAAGGTACTCGTGACGACTTTGGTCATGCACAATTAGGTGGTGCTGCTCCAGTTGTAGCTCAACTAATTAAAGATGCATTAGGCCATAAGTTCCACTGGGCTGTTGCTGACTACTTACAACGTGCTGCGCGCCATTTAGCGTCAGAATCTGATGTGGAACAAGCGTACGCATTAGGTGAAGCTGCAGTTGAGCTTGCTATGCAGGGCAAAAACTCAGTTATGCCAGCAATTATTCGTACATCAAACAACCCGTATACTTGGGAAATGGGCGTAGGTGAATTAAAAGATATTGCTAACGTTGAGAAGATGATGCCTATGGATTACATCTCTGAGGATGGTTTTGGTATTACTGATGCATGTCGCGAGTACTTACAGCCATTAATCGAAGGTGAAAACTACCCTCCATACAAGAATGGCCTTCCTGACTATGTGGTCATGAAAAAAGAAATGGTTGAGAGAAAGCTTCCAACTTTCGAAGTTTAGTTCACTCAAGTAAAAAGCGAGATAAACATGAACGTAATTTTATTAGGCCCTCCGGGCGCAGGCAAAGGCACTCAAGCAACTAATATCTGTGAAAAATATGACATTCCCCAGATTTCAACAGGTGATATGTTGCGTGGCGCAGTTAAAGCGGGCACACCTCTAGGCGTTGAAGCAAAAAAAGTAATGGACGCGGGTGGCTTGGTGTCTGATGATATTATCATTGGCTTAGTCAAAGAAAGGATTCAAGAAAATGACTGTGAAAATGGTTTTTTATTTGATGGCTTTCCACGTACTATTGCACAAGCAGAAGCGCTAAAAACTGACGGCGTCAAGATTGATTACGTTGTTGAAATCCAGGTGCCTGATGAGGATATCGTTGCCCGAATGTCGGGTCGTCGTGCGCATCTAGCTTCAGGTCGAACTTATCATGTTGTTTACAACCCGCCAAAGGTTGAGGGCATTGATGATATCACTGGCGAAGAGTTGGTGCAACGTGCCGATGACAATGAAGATACCGTGCGTTCACGTCTAGATGTTTATCATGAGCAAACTCAACCCTTGGTAGACTACTATCAAGCGTGGATGGGTAGTGACAATGCAGCCCCTAAATATGGCGCCGCTGTTGGTGTTGGATCGCTTGATGAAGTAAGAGATCGTGTTTATGCTCAACTAGGCTAAACGCTTACTTTTTCTACAAACTGGGGGCTTATGTCATTAAAGACATAAGCCCTTTTTTATAATTTACTTAACAAAACCTTACAACTATGACAATTGGCCCAAGACAAATAAACGTCCCTTTCAGACCTATTCCTTTAGATGTACCAGAGGGTATGAAGCCAAATGAGTTTTTCAACTCATCTGAAAATTTAAAAGACTTGGCACAAAACAACGGCCTATTAACTAATAGTGAAGATCTGCTACTCTACCGAAAGGCACTTGGACACTCAAATCTATTTGATTGCTCCATTATTTATAACACCTCAAAAAGTGTACTAAATCCGCTGGGCAGGCCTGTTAGACGAACTCAAGTACCTAACAACGTCAAAAATGTTTGGAACCGCATGAATCAAATTATCATGAGTTTCATGCTTGAAGAATTTCCAGATGCTGGCACGCATTTAGTCTTAGCAGGTGAAGCCTCTCTAGATTCAACCTGGCCGATTACTTCACCAGGCGTGCCGAGCATTCGCATGTTGCACAACCACTTTATCGTGTTTGACAAAAAACAATTGGAAAATGCTGAACTGTCAGATCCAAAAAACCCCAACTTAACCGATGGCGGTCAACATTCGCTTTTCGCTAATTATATGGAAGATGTTTATGCTGAATTCCAATCGAAACTTAATTTTGAAATTCTGAAGCCGGTCACTGGGGAATCATCCGGCCTATCTCTGACTGGCTACCCTCAGGGTTTACCAAGTTGGGAAGTTACTGGCGGCATTGATAGTCTTAAAAATGTGAAATTTTGGGATGAGTACGATTTAGTTTTGAAAGGATTTCTTGATTTCTATAGAACCTTCTTTGCTCAAGTGTCTTGTCGAAATTCTGCTGTACCTAAGGAAGCTTATTTCCCAGAATTAATTGAAAATACACTTTTATTTAATACCTGTTTTTTATCGGCAGCTAAAAAAGTCCGTGACAAATGTATTAAAGATGCAAAGTATGCTTCTTCTATTCGTTGGCAACCTGCTTTTAAACAACTTATCTATCGCAATGACGAAGGCAAGCTGATTGTTACCATCTCTCAAAACTCGATTGGTAATGCAATTACCGAGTTACTGGGTGTTGTTGTTAATCGAGTGCCTGACGCACAAGCCTATGAGAAAGCCGAGCCTGAGCTAATCAACAAACTACTAAAGCTACGATCCAGGTTGGTAGAGGCAGATCTAGGCTGTGGCATCAAGACTGATTATTGGGAGAAAGACTAAAAGCTTAACCTACATCAATTAATAGTAAAAAAATTAACTATTAATTCATATCATGAAAATTATTCTCTATAATCATTAGTTGAAAAAAAATACGGTGCGTTTGTATATTTAATACAAACGCTTTTTTACAACCAGACCTTCAAAAGGAGAAAGAGATAATGGATGTACTTCAAATGGCTATCGGAGCCTCAATTCTAGCTGTAATTTACGGCCTATACACCATGAGCTGGATTTATAAACAATCCCCAGGTTCAGACAAAATGAAAGAAATATCAGACGCAATTGCAGAAGGTGCAAAAGCCTACTTAAATCGTCAATACACAACCATCGCCATGGTTGGCGTTGTTTTATTAGTGGTTATTACTTACTTCCTAGGCGTTACTGTAGGTCTTGGCTTTTTAATTGGTGCTGTTCTATCTGGTGCAACAGGCTACATCGGCATGAATGTCTCTGTTAAATCAAATTCACGTACTGCTGAAGCGGCTAAAAATGGTGTCAATGCTGCTTTCCAAGTTGCCTTTAAAGGTGGCGCTGTAACAGGTATGTTAGTTGTTGGATTGGCACTCTTAGGTGTTGCCGGATTCTACGCAGGACTACTGTCTTACGGTGTTGTGCAGGCTGATGCATTACATGCATTGATCGGTCTTGCATTCGGTGGCTCATTAATCTCTATCTTTGCACGTTTAGGTGGCGGTATCTTTACTAAGGGTGCTGATGTTGGTGCTGATATCGTTGGTAAAGTTGAAGCTGGTATTCCAGAAGACGATCCACGTAATCCAGCGGTAATTGCTGATAACGTGGGTGATAACGTTGGCGACTGCGCAGGTATGGCAGCAGACTTATTTGAGACTTACGCGGTAACAATTGTTGCAACAATGATGCTTGCCGGTGTACTAGGCATGGGTAACGATGCTATTTTGTACCCACTAGCACTAGGTGCTGTTTCAATTATTGCATCGATTGTTGGCACGTTCTTCGTAAAAGTATCTGATGGTGGCTCTATTATGGGTGCACTATACAAAGGTTTGATTGTTTCTGCAGGTTTAGCAGCAGCAGCATTCTACTTTGTTACAGCTGACATGAACATGGGTATGGATTTATTCTATGCTTCATTAATTGGCTTGGCACTGACAGGTGTTATGGTTGTTGTTACGGAATATTACACTTCAACTGAACGCCCACCTGTACAGCACGTTGCTAGAGCATCGCTAACTGGTGATGGTACAAATGTTATTGCTGGCATTGGCTTATCAATGAAATCTACTGCGTTACCAGTATTAGCAGTCTGTGCAAGTATTTGGGCATCATTTGACTTAGCAGGCCTGTACGGTATTGCTATTGCAGCAACTGCCATGCTATCTATGACGGGTGTAATTGTAGCGTTAGATGCATATGGTCCGATTACGGATAATGCAGGTGGTATTGCTGAAATGGCAGAGCTTCCTGAAGAAATTCGTAATATTACTGATCCTTTAGATGCAGTGGGTAACACCACTAAAGCGGTAACAAAAGGTTATGCTATTGGTTCTGCTGGTCTTGCAGCCTTAGTATTGTTTGCTGATTTTACGCATGAGCTTGGTCAATTAGCACAGTTTAAGGATATTGCATTTGACTTATCTAACCATAAGGTAATTATTGGTCTATTCTTAGGTGGCTTAGTGCCATACCTATTTGGCGCAATGGCAATGGAAGCAGTTGGCCGTGCAGCGGGTGGTATTGTGAATGAAGTACGCCGTCAGTTCAAAGAAATGCCAGGCATTATGGATTACACGCAAAAGCCTGACTACTCTAAAGCAGTTGATATGCTAACCAAGTCGGCCATTAAAGAAATGATTTTACCTTCAATTCTTCCAATCTTATTCCCGGTAGCTGTAGGCTTACTATTAGGTGCTGAGGCATTAGGTGGATTGTTGATCGGATCTATTGCGACAGGTATCTTCGTGGCAATCTCAATGACTACCGGTGGTGGTGCTTGGGACAATGCCAAGAAGTACATTGAAGATGGTAATTTTGGTGGTAAAGGTTCAGATGCCCATAAGGCAGCAGTAACTGGTGATACTGTAGGTGACCCGTATAAAGATACGGCAGGTCCTGCAATTAACCCACTGATCAAGATTATCAACATCGTTGCAATCATGATTATTCCACTACTGTAATAATCGATTGATCAAAAAAAGGAGCGCATATGCGCTCCTTTTTTTTGTATAAAATTTAAGCTATAAAAAAGGCGTGCAACAGCACGCCTTTTTCTTATATTTAGTTAGCCAGCTTAAATACCAGTACCTTTATGAATTTGTACATTTAAGCCTTTGGTATTCTTAGTCAAGACAAAGTCGGCCTGTGCCTTAAGCAGCTTGTCTGTACACTCATGTAAGTCAGTGTACTCATCTTGGCCTGTATCAAAACGCTTATCTTTTAAGTAGTAGAAGAAGCTCTTGTACTTAAAATTATCAAGCTTAATAATAATAAAAGTTGAGTTTGGATCTTCCCAAACAGCTGCTGGAAATAAAGTAGGCTGCTCCTCACCCTCTTTAGTGATCTCAATGTCGGCCAAATGAACTTCTTTCTGTTCTTTACGCCAGCGATTATTCAAATTATTTTGAATCGTAGTTAATTCTGATTCGTTAAATTCAATACTCATATCACTATCCTTGGGTTAGGATGTCTTCAAGACTAGGCTCGGAATCAGTTGTACCACCTGCTTCCATCTCTTCAATAGTAGCATCACGCACTAGGGTAATTTCAAGCAAGAAATTCACATCACGCCCACACAAAGGATTGTTTCCATCAATGGTCACTGTCTCATCGTCAACTTTAGTTACCAGAAAGTCTTTTGGTTGACCATCCTTGTTTTCCATCACCACTTTAGTACCAATTTTTCGGTATTCTTGTGGCACATTTTCAATTTTATCAATAAAAACTAGCGCTTCATCACGAGGCCCATAAAGCTTCTCTACATCG
The DNA here is from genome assembly GCF_963981275.1 of uncultured Candidatus Thioglobus sp. NCBI lineage: Bacteria > Pseudomonadati > Pseudomonadota > Gammaproteobacteria > Pseudothioglobaceae (SeqCode) > Candidatus Thioglobus > uncultured Candidatus Thioglobus sp. The sequence continues at coordinate 11,681 of NZ_CAXCCZ010000015.1, forward strand.
ATCTTAATCTCAATAATGTCGCCTTGCTCTCGACCTTCGAGTTCATTTAGAACATCCTTGCCAAGGACATCATTTGCACCATGTACATAGCCAACAGGGTATTCAATATTTGAAAATACGTTGCCAGTTTTACGATCAACTACTTTGTAGATTAACTCAACGTATTTGGACTCTTCAATAAAATCTGCCATAATCTTTAAAAAATGGTTGCGCCAAAAATCTTAACAACGTCGCCTTCATAGCCTAAAACCAAACGACCGAGGTATTCACCTTCTTTTTTACTGTTAAGCTTGCCATTATTGGTTTGTCTGTATAAAACAGTCACATGCTCACCACGACGAATCATGCCTAGGTAGTCAGCGCCTTTTTCCAAGCCTTTGGTTAGTTCACTACGAGCAAATTGCTTACCCATTTCAACTTCATTTGCACCACGCAAAAAATCTTCTGAGAAGTTGCGTGTAAAAGCGCCATAGTTCGCATTGTTAGAAAATTTTATTAGATCATCCCACATTGGGTGGGCGATGGCCAAAATCTCTTCGTCTGTCTTATCTATAATATTCATACTAATTGTTCCACTTTTTTTGCACCCTTTTAAGGGGTAATAAATTTACTTTTTTATCTATTGTAAGTCTTTTTATCAAAACCTACAATAGATAAAAAAGACCAAGCTGCAATAGGTTGGTCTTTTTATCAAAACAGAAATTTAAACTAAATCTCTATTTATTTTTTACTCTTCGTCGTTTACCAAATGGTAACAAGGCGCTTTAGCCATTGTGTACTCACCTGTAACACGATCACGATGAGAAACTGTCAATACATGCCAGTTTTCGTCATCAAGTTTCATCGCATCACCACGGTAATAGTAACCAGGCCATCTAGTTTCCTTACGGAAGAATGTATGCTGGAACACACACTCAGAAGTACGATGACGGTGTTTAAGCTCCCATGCACGCATTAACTGGTGAATGTCTTCAGCACCTAACTTCTCTAGATCTTCTTCCATGATAGACATTTTCTGCATACCCATGTTTAGAAGCTTGTCATTAGTCATGTAAGAAACTGTTACACCACCACAGTACTCATCCATAATCTTCTGTAGACGCTGTAAACCAGGCATCGGAAGAATATAGCTTGGAGAAACTGTACCAGCAACGATTTCATTACGGCCAATTCTGTAAGTCTCAAGTGGACGGTAAATTTCTTCTTTACGATCAGCAATTTGCTTATCAGAAACAACAATACCTTCACCTTTGCCGTCATCAAGATATTGACAAGCAGCTTTAGCAGCAAGACGACCTTCAGTAAATGAACCTGATGAGAATGCATGTGGTGTACCACCAACTGCATCACCTGCACCAAATAAACCTTCAACAGAAGTCATACGGTTGTAGCCCCAGAAGTACTCTTCAGGAGATAGATCCTCAGGACCTGAACACCATGCGCCACAAGCAGTTGCGTGTGAACCCATAACATACGGCTCAGAAGTCGTTAACTCAGGGTTAATAAACTTAGGATCGATATCAGTTGCAGCCCATAAAACAGCTTGACCAACAGTCATACCTAGGAAGTTTTCCCAACCAACTTCTTCTAAATGAGGGTCTTGGAATGCTTCCATTGTTACCATGTGAATTGGACCACGACCAGCATTCATTTCAGAAATAATTGCAGAAGTACGTAGACAAGTCGGAATTGGACGAGCAGAAACGTGAGACGCTTCAGTGTTCAAGTAGCGCTTGCCAACCATTTCCTCTAATGCAGGGAACCAGTTTGATTCATACTCTTCACCGTAACCATTTTGAGTGTAAGTGTGTAAGTGTAGGAAGTATGCGCCAACAGGACCATAACCATCTTTGAAACGTGCAAGAACGATACGGTTTTCCATTTGCGTCATCTTCGCACCAGCTTCGATCAATAGACCATAAGCAGAACCAGAAGACCACGGAGCGTACCAAACACGACCTGCACCTTCACCTACTGAACGAGGTTTAAAGATGTTAGAAGCACCACCAGCACCAACAATAGTTGCCTTAGATTTAAAGACGTGGTAGTTACCAGTACGTACGTTAAAACCAACACAACCTGCAACACGGTTATCTTGTGCATCGTCCATTAACAAGTGAGTAACCATAATACGGTTGTACACTTTGTCAGCTTGCTTAGTAGCAGCTTCAGCAACGATAGGCTTGTATGATTCACCATGAATCATGATCTGCCACTTACCTTCACGCATGTATGCGCCTTTAGCAAGACCTTCAGCATTTTCACGCTTAGGATCTTTCATTAAAGGTAAACCCCATTCTTCGAATTTATGAACTGCAGAGTCAACGTGTCTAGCCATGTCGAATAATAAATCTTCACGAACCATACCCATTAAGTCAATACGTGCATAACGTACGTGATCCTCAGGGTTGTTTTCGCCGAAACGAGTACCCATGTAACAGTTAATCGCGTATAAACCTTGAGCAACAGCACCTGAACGGTTGATGTTTGCTTTCTCAGCGATTACGATTTTCTTGTTACGACCCCAGTATCTAGCTTCATAAGCGGCACCAGTACCACCTAAGCCAGCACCAACAACAAGAATATCAATGTTGTCTTCTACAATAGTTTTATAGGCTTTCATGGTATTCTCCTCCAGCTTTTAATGATAGTTTGTTAGATTCTAATGTGTGTAAACCACCGTCATCCATACGGATGTACTTAGGTTCAAATGCTAGTAACTCAGAGTTACGCATTTCAGCACTAGGCTCTTCCAAGTCTCTAAAGTCTTGGATTTTAGTTCCCCATGGTTGTGTAGTGATCGGTGATAAGAAGTTCTTAACACGGCCGTCACGGAATTTAACTCTCCATGCGATCGTACCTTTCTCTTCATCACGAATAGTACGTACACTGTGACCAAGTGGTGCAAAGTCTGCATAACCACGTACGTCAATAGCTTGGTGTGGACATGCTTTTACACATGAGTAACACTCCCAACACATATTAGGTTCAATGTTATAAGCACGACGATATTTATCGTCAATGTGCATAATGTCAGATGGGCAGATATCTACACAATGTCCACAACCATCACAACGAGTCATATATACAAAAGTTGGCATATTATTTCCTCTCTTAATTAATTAATATTAGTAGTGCTTAGGCGCTTCGCGCTTAATACCTAGACCCATGTTCGCTGGTGCATCTACAAGAAGCTCCATTGAGTGTCTATTTTTCTGGAATTCATCATCCGCAGCAGTCTTTCCACCAGATCTAGTTTCGTGTGGTAAGTTCTCGTTAGTACCGTTAGCCTGAATAATGCGCTTGTTGTAAGCTGCCGCAGGTTTGAAGAACATGTGTGAGAATTTAGACCAGTAAACGCCACCAAATAATGATGCTGTAGAAAGGATCACTAACGCGAACCAAACACCTGTGCCGCCACCGTAGATTGACCAACCTAAAGCAGTTAACGATGTTGCCATTAAAGATAATGAGAACATGTCTTTTCTAAGTGTAACGCTATTCCAAGCAACACCTTCAGCTTGACCGTCAACTTTGAATGAGAACCAGAACCAGAAAGAGCCGATAAACAACATGATTGCACCAAGATTCCACACCATTGCCAGTGTAGCAGTAGACTCTTCACCAAAAATAATCATTGCAGTCGCTGCATTGAATAGGATGAAACCGTACATTGTCAAAATGTGAACCAAACGACGAACAGGGTTATGGAACTCACCAGCTGTTGCGATATCTGTCACTACTGTGCTAACTAAGATGCCAGCCTTGTCACCAGCACTAAGCTGAGTAAGTCTTGTATCTTCTTTACCAACTGAACACGGTGCATCACCTGCTGCTAGTTGTGCTTCTGCTTTTGCTGCTGCATTAAAGAAATACGTTGTACTTCCTTTATGGATCAAGTCAGCAATTGTCATAAGTACTACTAATGCAATCATGATGATTACATATGTTTGCATACTTTCGTATCCGATGCTTTCAACTAATGTGGCAATCGGGGTTGTATCGAAATTGATCATGGTTAAATCCTCCTTAGGTTAATCAATTACTTCTGTTTATGCTAATCTTTCAATTAGCGCTTTTTTACAGTCTTTTTCTATCTCAACGTTCGTTACGTTTTCGTCAAAATCCAACTATTATACTTATTTAAAAGTTTGGTTTCAAACAAAAGGCTCTTATTTGCTAAGAGCCTTTTGCCTGGTATTTGTATTACTTCGCTGAGTGTCCGCTTAACTTAACTTCCACTTTATCTTCTTCCTTGATCGTTGCGTAGTAAGCTTGCAATACTTTAGCCACTTCAGGACGTGAGAATTCTTGTGGAAGGTCTTCGCCATCTGAAAGCATCTTACGAACCTTTGTACCTGATAAAAGAACACGATCTTTAGCTTCGTGTGGGCACGTCTTCATTGAAGACATACCACCACACTCATGACACCAGAATGTCCAATCAATTTTCAGTGGTTGTGTTACTAGTGCATCTTCAGCAATTTCATCAAAGATATTATGTGCGTCGAATGGACCGTAGTAATCATCAACACCTGCATGATCACGACCTACAATTAGGTGTGAACAGCCGTAGTTTTGTCTAAATAATGCGTGCAATAGTGCCTCACGAGGACCTGCATAACGCATATCTAATGGGTAGCCAGATTGTAAGATTGTATTATCCACAAAGTAGTTTTCAATTAATACTGAAATTGCCTCTGAACGAACATCGGCAGGAATGTCACCTGCTTTAAGGCCGCCTAATACTGAGTGAATCATTACGCCATCACAAATCTCTACAGCGATTTTCGCTAAGTACTCGTGTGAACGGTGCATTGGGTTACGTGTTTGGAATGCTGCAACTGTTTTCCAGCCTTTCTCATCAAAGTAAGCACGAGTCTCAGCAGGTGTCATGTATAAGTCACCAAACTTAGCCGGGAAACCACCGTCTGATAAAACCTTGATAGGTCCAGCAAGATTGTACTGTCCTTGCGCCTTAACCATCACCACACCTGGGTGTGCATCTTCAGTAGTTTTAAATACTGTTTCGCACTCGTGATCTTTATCAATTGTGTACTTCTCAGTAACTGTCATCGTTGCGAGAATATCACCAGACTTACTACTAACCAATGCAACTTCATCGCCTGCTTTAACATCTTCGTCGTCAGTTGATAAGGTGACTGGAATTGGCCAAAACAAACCGTTAGCCATTGTCATATTGTCGCAAACACCTTGCCAGTCTGCCTTACCCATGAAACCTTCTAATGGATTGAAACCACCAATACCAAGCATTACTACATCGCCTTCTTCTCTAGATGAACACGTGATCTTCGGTAAAGACTCGGCTCTTGATAATTCTGCTGATAACGCATCGCCCGATAATGCTAATGCATTCAGCGTGTCACTACCATGTGGTGGGACTAATTTTGACATAGTACAATCCTATTTTATGTTTAAAGATAGAAAATTATACCTATTGTGCTTTTTTAAGCATGCTCGATATAGAGATACGTTTATATATCCCTAATGATATATAAGCTAAAGTTTGATTTTAAATCGAACTCTTTGTGCGCCATCTTTGGACTTATTGGCAATCACCTTATCATTTTTAATGTCGTAATCTAATGTACCGCCACTAAATGAATCAAAACCTTGAACAAGGTGAGCATGACCTCTTAAGTGCACTAACTCTTTTTGAATGAGGTAGGTAATGTTATCTGCTGTTGCCTCAATAAATCGTGATTGGCTTGGCTGACTTTGTTGATAGTGTGCGCGTTGTTTTTTGTCGCCTTTGGCAATTACTTTAGTGACCTCCGTCTGGTTGCTAAATAACTGTATTTTTTCTGCACTCAAAATTAGCGAGCCTTGAACTACGCTAGCTTTGCCTGTATAAACGCTAAGCCCTTGTTTTTCATCAATGAGTACGGTTTGCGCTTTAACTTTGATTGGTTGCGTAGCATCATCTGCTAAGGCTATCACCATAGTTGGTATTAGAAAAATAATAAAGCAAAGTCTATTAATCATATTGCCCTACCACGCCACCTGTAAATTTAATTTTTTGCCGACCTGCATCATAACGCATACCCTTGGCACGAATATCGGCCACATTTGACTGATAGTGAATGCCATTATCTGTCGTATACAACTGCTCACCATTCGACTGATTAACCGTGAGATCCTTGGTATCAATTCTTGATCCTGAATTTTGCAAAATATTAACCTGGCCAAACAGTTGAGTTACATCGCCTAGCATGTCCAAACCCTGGGCATAAATCTTATTTTCCGTAGATAAGTAGGTGGTTTTATTATCTGCATAATAATGTTTTTGATTATTAGACTGATCAATATATAAGTCTTTAGTTAGCATTTTTTGTCCGCTGTCTTGATGGATCACTGTATCACCGGTTAGCTTCATTTTGTCAGCCTTGGTTTGCATATGCATACCTTGAGATAAAATTTTGGCATTTTCACCCAGATAAGTCACTTTTTTATCGCTCACCAAGTCATCTGTTTTAGTATTAACCAGTAATTCCTGCGTGTTCATTTTATGGCTAACGCCATTACTGGACGATACATCAACCTGGCCCTTGAATTTAACCTCTCCTGTTTCCAAGTAATTGGCACGTTTGGAGGTTAGTATGTAGTTTTCCTCCCCTTGCTGGTCATAAGTAACCACTCTAGGGTTAATTAAAAGGGCTGGATTATTCTTAAAGTTATAATACTGATCTGCCTCAACAAAATGCGACAAACGCTGATGAGCATCAAACTCTTGCAAAGCAAAATGATCAATTTTTTCAACATAGGAAACCTCTTTTGACACTAACTCGTTATCCGTCAAGGGCTCTGGTTTTTTAGATTGCAGTATATCAAATGAATATGACAGCCCTCTCATCAAAAGCCACATGGTGGCAATAATCACTATAATAAAAGTCGTAATTAATAAGTTATGTCTTAATTGAAAATTCATTATGTCAAATTCAGTTGAAAAAATTCGTGGTATTTACGCCATTACACCTAACCAAATACTTGACATAAAGCTTATTGAGCAAGTCATTACTCAACACTCTATTGGTATTCTTCAATATCGTCATAAAACTAACAATACAGAAGTCAAACTCAACGAAGCTCAGCAATTACGTCAACTGTGTTCAGAGCATAATACTTTATTTATCATCAATGATGATATCAACCTAGCGCAAAAAGTTAACGCGGATGGCGTTCATCTTGGAAAAGAGGATGCATCGATTGCAACTGCTAGACAACATCTAGGTGAGAATGCCATCATTGGCGTGAGCTGTTATAACGATCTTAAACTTGCTCAATCAGCCGAGCAGCAAGGTGCAAGCTACGTGGCCTTTGGTGCACTATTCATTTCAAGCACCAAACCTGGCGCACCTGTTTGCTCACTTGATATTGTCACGCAAGCCAAACAAACGCTTAACATTCCTATCGTTGGCATTGGCGGGATAGATTTTAACAATCAACAGCAAGCTATTAATGCTGGCTGCGATTCAGTCGCCATGATTAATGCCTTATTTCAATCGAACGGCTAATTAATTTCTATAATTTGTTGCACACTAGGGCAGTACAAAGCGCAGTTGATGGTATTTGGATACACGCCTGATAAAACTTGTTTATAGAACAGCAGCTGCTTACTGTGCGCTTGCTTTTGTCGCTCAATAAACTGCTCAATAGACTCATGCTCTGCCAGGGTGGCAGTCTTGAAATCAATAATCCATAAAATATCGTCATCAATAAATAATCGATCAATAACAATACTGTGATTATCAACAACAAATTCAGCTTCAACTCGAGTCGATTCTCGAATTTTGAAAAGCCACTCAAACCGCGGATCACTTTGAGTATTTTTAAGCATATGTGTAATAAATTTTGCCTGCTGACTTAAATCCTGTTGAGCAAACCCCGCTTCAATTAGGCGCAATTTAATACTGACTTGCTCAGGTGAGAGCTGCTCTTGTTCATAATATTGATGCAGCAGTGTGCCCAACAAACTCTTAAATTGTAGCTCAGCACTCAGCTGAAAATCAATCTGCTCACTGGCTGAATCTTCCAGCTGCTGATAGTCTGGAAGATCTGTATAACGCACCAGTTTTGGCGCCTCTTTGGCAACTTGCTCATCCGCAATAATGGTTGGGCTAACTTGATCAAACTGCGACTGAAATTTTGAAGCTAGCAAGGCCAGCAAGGTATTTTTGCCCGCCTTATTGGCGTTGTTCAAAGTACCTAGCAAATGAACAGCCTGCTTAGCGCGCGTCATCGCAACGTACAGCAGGCGCAGGGTTTCGTTTTTATTTTGCTGAGATTCAACATGCTTAAGGTAGTCGTACGTTGCACCCTCCTTGGACTGTTCATAAGATTTCATTGGTGCCAATAGTAAAGATTGGTCAGCAGATTCTTGCAGATGAATAATCGGTGATTGATTGCTCTTTGAAGATTTTCCTAATCCAGGCATAATAACCCAATCAAACTCCAGGCCTTTAGACTCATGAATGGTCATCAGCTGAACACGAGCACTAGAACTAGGCGCATACAGCTCTGCTAACATTTGGCTAATGGTGGCCATATTAAGTTTTTGTTGCGACTCACACTCATGAATAATTTTCATAAACTGATCTTTAATCATTAGCTCTTTAACCGACAAACTCAGCTTTGGCATTAACTGATAAAGCGCAAATTCAAGCATCTGCACAAAGCTAAATCTTGCTCGCTGATAAACAACCTGATTCAAAGCATCAGCAACGTGCTGTGCACGCTTTACGCCATCTGCACTCATGTTTTTTAATACCTCTTGACTTCCAATGAGATCCAAGACAATTTGCTCATCATGTTGAGATAACACCAGCAAATCTTGCAAAAGTAGTCCGCACCAAGGTGCTCGTAACAAGCTAAGCCAGGCTGTTTTGTCGCCCAAGTGTAGTAAAGAACGTGTAAGAATTAACAAATCCTTAGTGAACAATTCTTCTTTAAGTGGTGTGGTTTTAAGCGACTCAAACTCAACCCCCGCCTGCTTTAAATTGGGCACAATATATTTTAGATGAGATCGACTTCTAACCAAAATTGCAATCCGTTTATCAGGATTTTTTTGAACAATGTCCAGGACAATTTGCGCCTCGCGCTCATCTTCTTGATAAGCACAAGGATACATCTGAATTGCCTGGTCATTATTCTGATTAGCAGCAATGGATGGCGAGTAACAAATAGCGCCTAAATACGCATCTTGTTGTTGAGGAAATATTTTGGAGAAAATCTCATTATTAGCCTCAACCACCGCCCTTGATGAGCGAAAATTAGTCGTTAGTTGTAAAAATTCTGGCTTAATGTTGGCAATACCTTGGGCGCGCACTTGCAAAAACAATCCCACTTGAGATTGTCTAAATAGATAAATCGATTGCATGGGGTCGCCCACCAAAAACAAGGTTTTGCCATCATCTGCCTGCCAATTTACAATCAACTTTTCAATCAGTGCAAACTGCGTACTGGAAGTATCCTGAAATTCATCAATCAATAGGTGCTGAATCTTGTAATCTAAAAATAAAGCGATATCACTTGTTTCATGTTCACTTAGCGCCTGATCAGCATCAAGTGCCACCTGAATAAAGTCAGTCGCTTGCTGTTCATTAAACAAAATGTTCAATTGGGCAACTGCAATTTTTAAGACTTGGGCAATATCATCCAGTGCTTGAATTTGCATGTCATCAAAATTTACATCTGGCAACTTATTAACATCACGCAGTAGTGCTTGCAAGGTTGGCTTGCCTGCCAGCTCAGCCAGTGTATCGAGCACTGTTTGCTTTTGAGCTTTTAGCTCTGGCGGAAAGCCATTAGCCTTGGTGAGTTTTTTACGCCAGTCGCCTGTAGCAGTAAGACACACATTGGCCAGATTTTTCCATTGGGTTAAGTCATTAACACTCGCAGCTGGCAGCTGGTCAATGCCAGCCACTTCTGCTTGCGTGTTATCACTCAATGCTGCGAAAAACTGAGCGTCAAAATATGGCTTGATCTGTGTTGATAACTGCTCTAAATGGCGATCAATAATAGCTGCTGCAGAATTTTCTAAATTTTTAATATTTAGCGTATTTTGCAAATAGAGCTTGTTTAACCACTGATCACGTTTTTTCAGCATAGAGGTAACTAACTGATAAAAACGATTCACATGATTATCAAGATATAACAGCGTGCTACGTACACACGTGCCAAACTCCTTAGAGTCTATACTTAATAAAGTTTGCTTGGCTGCTTGCAGATAGAAATCATCTTGTTGCCAAACTTGGGTAATAATTTGTTTATTGACCCAAGTTCCTGGCTGCGGGTATCGATTGGTAATGAGATTAGACAAGCCGTCAATAGTTGAGATTTTGAGTCGTTGTGGCATGTTAATTAAATCCCAGCCATGTGCGCTTGATTGCGCTAACACAGCCACCGCCAAATCATAGGTTATCTGCTTGTGCACCTGCTCTGGACGCGCGCCCGAGGCTAATTTAAGTGCGCCAATAACTCTCGCCTTTAGCTCGCTTACTGCTTTTTTTGTAAAGGTCATTGCCAAAACACTCTCTGGAGAGTCGCTAACAGACAAGAGTTGTAAATAACGCTGTGTCAGCAACTCAGTTTTTCCCGAGCCTGCTGGCGCCTGAATCAGGAAAGAACGTGTGACATCTAGAGCTTGAGATCTTTGCGCTTGGTCATCCATACTCAAAGCCTATCTCAGCCTACATAGAGTCAGGTGCACTAACGCCCAAAATACCCAGCCCGTTAGTCAGCACTTGCTTCACCGCTTTGATTAACAACAATCTAGTGGAGCGCAATACAGCATCATCCACCAAAAACTCACTATTGTTGTAATAACTATGGAATTCACCGGCCAGATCTCGTAAATAATAAGCCAAAACATGAGGCTCATAATTCAGTGCACTTGCCTGTAAGACATCTTTATAACGATTTAATTCTTTAATTAAAGCAATCTCGGTGTCACTTGTTAATTTTGATAGTTCGGCATCAGCGTCATCCATTGATTGTGCTTGCTTAAGTACTGAGCAAATGCGAGCGTGGGCGTATTGAATATAAAATACTGGATTTTCATTAGTTTTGGACTTGGCCAAATCAAGATCAAAATCCATGTGCTGCTCTGATTTTCTTAAAATATAGAAAAAACGCGCTGCGTCATTACCCACTTCATGGCGTAACTCTTCTAATGTTACAAACGAACCGCTACGTGTTGACATGGCCACTTTTTCGCCGCCACGATACAAATTAGCAAATTGCACCAGCAAAATTTCTAACTTATCAGGGTTGTGCCCTAGTGCGCTAATAGAAGCCTTAACTCTGGCGATATAGCCGTGATGATCCGAACCCCAAATGTTAATAATTTTGTCATAGCCGCGCTCAATTTTTTCTAGATGGTAGGCGATATCAGAAGCGAAGTACGTATGAATGCCATTATCTCGCACCACTACACGATCTAAGTCATCGCCAAAATCTGTGGTTTTAAACCACAAGGCGCCATCTTTTTCATAGATATGGCCTGATGCCTGCAATGCTTTAACGGTTTTTTCAGAAAGACCTGAATCTACCAAAGACTGTTCTGAAAACCACTGCTGATATTCAATACCGAACTCAGATAAATCTTCTTTTATTCCGCCCAAAATACTGTCAATCGCCAATCTAAATATATGTTGATAGTCCTCGCCAAGCATCTTCTTACAGTTGGCAATCAGTGCATCAATGTGCTTCTCCTTATCGCCACCATCTTTCTCATCCTTACAAACATCTTTGGCAATATCATACTTTTCTACACCACTAATTTGCTTAGCAATATCGGCAATATAATCGCCTTTGTAACCATTGTCAGGAAACACCTCAACCTGACAAAAACGCAAATAAACCGAGGTTGCCAAGATGTCCATTTGTCGTCCAGCATCATTCACGTAATATTCGTTATCCACACTAAATCCAACAGCGCGCAACAAGTTTGACACCGTGGCACCGTAAGCTGCACCCCGACCATGACCTACATGCAACGGGCCAGTCGGATTAGCGGAAACAAATTCCAATAAAATGCGCTGGCCATGGCCGACTTTAGACAGGCCAAAATCATCGCCCTGGGTAAAAATATCATCTAGCACCTGGTTATTTGAACCTTGAGACATAAAGAAATTAATAAATCCAGGTCCAGCAATCTCAACCTTGTCAATTTCACTGGCGTTAACAAGCTTATCGACAATTTTTTCAGCCAAAACCTTCGGCGCACACTTGGCTTGTTTGGACAATACCATGGCAATATTTGAAGCAAAATCTCCCTGAGTTTTATCTTTAGAATGATCCAGTCGAATCTCACTTGGCGCACTTTCTAAAACACCCTCATCAATCAATGATTGCAATGCTTGGGTTAATAGTTGCTGTAATTGTTGTTTCATATCAAACCTGTTTATTTATCTTTTTTTAATTAGTGCGCTTCTTGCCAAGAGCTGCCCGTGCCCACGTCCACCTTCAGTGGAATGTCAAGCAAGTAAGCATTCTCCATTAAGTCTTGTATTTTATGAGTAAACTCATCTACTCGATCGGCTTTCACTTCGAAAACCAACTCATCGTGGACTTGCATAATCATTTTAATGTTGTCATTATTTGAGCCAATCCAGTCGTGCACATCAAGCATGGCTTTCTTGATAATATCAGCACTTGACCCTTGCATAGGTGCATTAATAGCTGTTCTAAGTGCATGCTGTTGTAACATTTTATTTTTAGCATTAATTTGTGGCAAGTAAAGCCTTCTGCCCATCACTGTTTCAACATAACCCTGGATTTTGGCAGACTCTCGAGTATCTTCCATATATTGAGCCACACCTGGATAATTCTCAAAATAGGCGTCAATATACTCTTTAGCCTCTGTACGTGACACATCAATTTGCTTAGCTAGGCCAAAAGCACTCATGCCATAAATCAAGCCAAAATTAATCGCCTTTGCTCGACGTCTCTGCTCTTTGGTCACCTCATCAATGGCCACCTGAAACATGGTGGAGGCGGTTGCACTATGCACATCTTGATCATTCTTAAAGGCATTGAGTAAATTGGCATCTTGGGAGATATGCGCCATAATTCTAAGCTCAATTTGCGAATAATCTGCAGCAATAATCACCCGATCTTTGCTAGCAATAAAAGCCCCACGAATACGCGCACCAAGCTCAGATCGAATTGGAATATTTTGCAGATTTGGGTTTGATGAAGACAAGCGCCCTGTCGCCGTAACTGCCTGATGATAAGAAGTATGCAAACGCTTAGTGTGCAGGTCAATTTGCTTAGGCAATGCCTCTAAATAAGTTGAATTAAGCTTGGTCAGTGTTCGATAGCTCAAAATCAAATCAACCAAAGGATGGTCTAACAACTTTAACGCCTCTTCATTTGTAGATGGCGCCCCTTTTGGAGTTTTTTTCTTCGGTACCAAGCCCAGACCGTCCTCAGAAAATAAAATTTGCTGAATTTGTTTAGGTGATTCTAAATTAAACTCTTCGCCTGCCAGCTCATAAGCTTGCGCTTGAAGACTTTCCATCTGCGATTTAACCTCTATTTGTTGCATGCCCAATGAATTGGCATCTAGCTCAACACCATTGCGCTCAATATTTAGCAAAACCCTCACCATCGGCAGCTCAATACGCTGATATAGCTTGACCAATTTAGGATATTGGGCAATTTGCTCGTCCAGCACCTGATTTAACAAATCAGTTACAATCACATCTTCGCAAGCATAAGGGCTGGCAACTTCAAGTGAGACTTGGTTAAAGGTAATTTGCTTCTTGCCCTTACCGGCAACCTCAGAAAATGTAATGGTTTGATGATTAAGATAATGCTCAGATAGATCGTCCATGTTATGGCGTGTCGCCACTGAGTTAAGCACATATGACTTCACCATAGTGTCGTCGGTAATGCCGTTTAGATCAATTTTATAATTGGCTAAAACATGTGCATCATATTTAAGGTTTTGCCCCACTTTTCCAATAGCTGCATTCTCCAAGATAGGTTTAAGCGCCTGTATTACGCTCGAAAAATCAAGCTGTTTTGGTGCATCTAAATAGTCGTGTGCAACCGGAATATAAAAACTATCACGTTCAATTAAGAATACCCAGCCTACAATTTTTGCATTCATGTAGTCCAATGAGTCGGTCTCTAAATCAAGCACGAAGTTTGAGCAATGTCCAAGGCGTTCAAGCATCTTTTCAAATACCACTTGATCTAAAACTGTGGTTTGTGAATATCCTTCTAGTAGACTTTGTGCGGGTTTAGAGACCTCAAGAGGCTGCTCAATAGTTTCATTAACAGAAGAGATGGACACCTCACCAAGCTGCTTATGCCACATAGAAAATCCATAGCGCTGGTATAGCTCGGCTAATTTTGTACCATCTTGTCCGGGCTCATTGTCCAGAATATTACAAGGTAAATCCACATCAAATTTCAAACTCACTAGTCGGTGCGACAAGTCTAAAAGGTCAAAATTATCTCGCAGCTTTTCACCCACTTTACCTTTAATTTCATGCGCATGCTTTTTAATACCTTCAATATCTTGATAAGACTGAAGCCATTTGATGGCTGTTTTTGGCCCAACACTCGGCACCCCTGGAATGTTATCCGCACTGTCGCCAGTGAGCGCTAATAAATCAAGAATTTTCTCGGGTGTAACCCCCATTTTCTCAATCACGCCATCACGATTATAAGTGCTTCCCGTCATATCTAGCTGGGAGATGTTATCACTCACAAGCTGCATTAAATCTTTGTCGCCACTAGCAATAATGGTTTTTATATTGTTCTGATCAGCACACCGACTCAACGTTGCAATGACATCATCAGCCTCCACACCAGGAACACACATAAAATGAAAACCCATGGCGCGAATGATTTCATACAGAGGTTCGATTTGTATCACCAATTCCTCGTCTGCCGGTTTCCTATGTGCCTTATATTCTGGGTAGATTTCATGACGAAAGTTCTTACCCTTGGCATCAAAAATAGCAATCAACTTGGCCTCAGGGTATTGTCTTTGCAAACGTTTAACGGCATTCACCACGCCAAACATAGCACCCGTTGGGAAGCCCTCTTGGTTGCTCAAGTTTTGTTTTAAGGTGGAAAAGTAAGCGCGGAATAAAAACGCCGAACCGTCTAGTAGTATAAGCTTATGTGACATGCGCCCAATTTTACCAATTTTTACCCGTCGCTTAAGTTGTAAAATAACATTACTTTAGTAATTTTTAGCCCTATGTCAGAAGCACTCATTCATGTTGACCAAGTCAGCCTAAGCCATCATGGAAAAAAGGTTCTAGACCAGGTAAGTTTTGAGCTTAAAGCGGGTGAATTTATCACCCTAATCGGCCCAAATGGCGCCGGCAAAAGCTCTTTGATTAAAATCTTATTGGGCTTGATTAAGCCAGATACGGGCCACGTTAAAAAATCGGCCAAAATTCGCCTAGGCTATACACCACAAAAATTCATACCCAATGAATTTATCCCAATTACTGTCACTGGATTTTTACAACTTAATCAAAAAGTATCAGCTCAATTTTTAGAAGATACAGCTAAGCTAACGGGTATCGAATCAATTCTCAAGAGTGAATTAAAGCGTTTATCAGGTGGAGAGATGCAGCGCGTGTTGCTAGCAAGAGCTTTGCTGGCAAAGCCCAATGTTCTTATTCTTGATGAGCCCGCCCAGAATTTAGATGTCAACGGCCAAATGCATCTGTACAAGCTCATTCAAGATATTCACCAACAGCAGGGGTGTGCAGTGCTAATGGTGTCGCATGACTTGCACCGAGTTATGAAAGAATCAACTCAAGTATTGTGCCTATATCATCATATTTGTTGTATGGGGCAGCCAGAATCCATTTTAAAAGATTCTCAATTTAATGATTTATTTGCCGATCAAATGGATGATTTGATGGCCACTTATGAGCATCATCATAATCACTGTCATGAAGACTAGGGTAACTGGCTAATTTCTAACTCCAGCCAAAGCTAAAACTTGTTTTATTGAGCGAACATCCTGGCAGAGTTTTGTTGCAAAAAATCACCTTTAGAAATTTCAACCAACAAATCCCAACGACCCTTGAGTGGCAAAATCACTTCTAGTTGATAAGCGCCATCGTCAGTCTTTGACATTGGCATTGAAAAATCATGTTTCATCTCTAGTGGTCGATAAAAATAAGCAGTCGCATCAGCCTTGTTAAGGCGCTTATCTTGCTTGGTGCTAACCGCTCGATAGACCTGTTTAACGCCATGAGTAATTTTTTCAGGCAAGGCCAACTCTAACTTCCAACCCTGCTCAACTAACTTGTTGCGATTTTCCAAGGTTTTTCCATAACGCTGTCCTGTCTCATATGCATCAGCCACCACCATGCCTGGGTGGGTTTCTAGGGCGGTGATAATACGCCAAACTGTCGCGCCAACTAGGGCAATAAACAAAACCAACATTAGCATCATTACAGGGGATTTTTGTACACTCATCGCATGCTTCTCGGGGTGAAAAATGAAGTGTCATATTCTAATGTAGATTGAACACCTTTAACCACAAAAGTTACCTTGTAATCATCACCCACATTATTTTCATAAGCAGACAAATACACAAAAATAGATTTCACATTACCCGTGGGGATCATTACTGAGCCTAGTGTCTCTTTAGATGTCAACCCTTTGATCGGACTCTTAAAACTAATCGCAACCTGCATATCTTTATCGGTTTTGTTCATAACCTTAAGCTCGTACTTATTACGAATAGAGCCGTCTGATAACTGCACAAATAATGGCTGCCTATCGTGCAAAACCTTTAGATCCATTGAGGCTAGTGTACTCATACCATAAGCCAGTATTGATAAAGCGATGACCAAAATTGAACCATAGACAATAACCCTAAACCTTTTATACAGAGGCTTAGGCGCCTGTTTAAATTCCATCTCGGCTAAAGAGGTATAACGGATTAAACCCTTTGGCCTACCCACTTTTTCCATCACCACGTCACATGCATCAATACACAATCCGCAAGTAATACAGCCGTATTCTTGGCCTTTACGAATATCAACCCCTGTTGGGCAAACAGCCACACATTGATTACAATCAATGCAATCGCCATTACCCTCAACAAATTTACCTTTTTTGAGCTTGCCACGGTTTTCACCGCGATAATAATCATAAGTTGGCATAATGCTTTGATTGTCAACCATCGCACCTTGAATACGTGCATATGGACAAACCCACATACAAGTTTGCTCACGCATAAAGCCGGCAAAAATATACGCACCTGAAGCAATAGTAATGGTGATTGTTAATGTCATTGTAGTGATATCAGCATTAAAATAATCTGCCCAGCTAACACCAAAATACAGCATCCAAGTTATGCCGGAAAATAAGGCAATAGACATCCAAATAGCATGCTTAATAACTTTCTTTCTTATCTTGGAAAAGCTGATTGATTCTTTATCTAGCTTACGACGCTTAATTGGCGCGCCTTCTACCTTAGTCTCTACCCAGGTAAAAATATCAGTCCAGATTGTTTGGAAACAAAAATAACCGCAAAAAACTCGACCAAGCACAGTGGTCATGGCTGCCAATAATATCGCTAAAAAAAGCAGCACCATCGTTAGCATCCAAATATCTTGTGGAAAAATAGTAATATCAAATAAGTGATATTGTCTATTTTCCATATCAAACAAGATGGCTTGTTTGTCATTCCAAGTAAGATAAGGGCCAATGAAAAAAGGGGTCCAAAAAATAATAGCTAGCCATTTAAAATTTCTAAATTTTCCACCCATTCGTTTGGCATGAATCGTTTCATCACCAAGGTTTTGTACCCAAAGATCTCCCTCTTCATACAAAGTTTCAAGTTGGATTTTGTTATCACTCATGGCAGCCTTTTTTACGGTTTAAAACAACGCTGATATCATAACATTTTTCTTATTTTTTTTCTTGATTGAAATCAAATAAAGTTCAGAAAACTGCCTAGTACCTATTAAAATTACGTATCTGATATAATGTCCAATTTTTTACGACCAAAATTACCATGAAAGAGATTATCGAAGCTGCTTTTGAAGATAGAGCAAACATCAATCCACAAACTGCAACACCTGAAGTTAAACAAGCTGTTAACGAGGCAATTCGTATGCTTGATTCTGGCGAAGCTCGCGTTGCCGAGCAACAAGCAGTTGGCGACTGGGTTGTCAACGAGTGGCTTAAAAAAGCCGTATTACTATCTTTTAGAATTGCAGACAACGTACCTATGCAAGGTGGCTTTACTCAATATTACGACAAAGTACCTTCTAAATTTGCCGACATGACACCTGAAGAATTTAAAGCAACTGGCGTTCGAGTTGTACCGCCTGCAAGTGCACGTCGTGGTTCATACGTTGCTCAAGATACAGTACTTATGCCATCATATGTCAACATTGGTGCTTACGTTGATTCTGGCACTATGGTTGATACTTGGGCAACAGTTGGCTCATGTGCACAAATTGGTAAAAATGTTCACCTATCAGGTGGTGTTGGCATTGGTGGTGTTTTGGAGCCATTGCAAGCTAGTCCAACAATTATTGAAGATAATTGTTTTATTGGCGCTCGATCAGAAGTTGTTGAAGGTGTGATTGTTGAAGAAGGCTCTGTTATTTCAATGGGTGTTTACATTGGTCAATCTACTAAGATCTTTAATCGTGAAACTGGTGAAGTCACTTACGGTAGAATCCCTGCAGGCTCAGTTGTGGTTTCTGGCAACCTGCCTTCTAAAGATGGCTCATACTCACTTTACTGTGCAGTTATCGTTAAACAAGTAGATGCTAAAACTCGCTCTAAAACAAGTATTAA